>NZ_JANKBZ010000017.1 GCF_024623785.1 Archangium lipolyticum | reverse complement strand
GGTGGGGGTGGGGGGGCCCCCCTCTACCTTGCATGACGACCCTCACCCCAGCCCTCTCCCAGAGGGAGAGGGAGCATCAGTCCAGCGGAACCGGCGTGTAGATGACCAGGTCACCCAGGGTCGTCCACCCGTTCCCGCTGTCGTCCACACCTCCCGCGATGAGCACGGAGCCGTCCTCCAGCACCGTGCACGTGTGCTGGTGACGTTGCCGCTCCAGCGGCTTCAGCCCGAGCAGCCCTGGGGCGGCCCCATTCTTCCCGGGGACGAGCATCTCCACGTGCGAGTCGCTCAAGAGGCCGCTCGAAGTGGACCGCCGCCCGCCGATGGTCATCACCCGCCCGTCCGGCAGCGCCACCGCGCAGATGCCGCTCCGAGCGAACACCTGCGGCCCCGCCGTCACGTCACTCCCGGAGACGACCTCGGAGGAGGCCAGGATCCGCCCGTTCTCCAAACCATCCGCCGAGGCATGCCCCCCCACGTAGAGCAACCGCTCCGCCCCGCCGAACGGCACGAGCGCGGCGTCACGACGGGGCTCCCGTAGCCGGCCGGTCTCACCCGAGGGAACGAAGGTGCCGCCCTCGTACGAGAAGAACAGCACCTCCGGGCTCAGCGTCCGCCCATCCGAGCCTCCCACCACGGCGATGCTCCGCCCATCCCGCACCGGCATCACCCCCATGCCCATCCGAGACACCGGAGTGCTCACGGAGAACACCTGACCGGTCGCGGGGTCGAACCCCTCGGCCTCGGACACCGCCCTGCCCGCCACGTCCATGCCACCGACGAGCAGCACGCGCCCGCCCGAGTCCGCCGCGGCCGCGTGGTGACTGCGCGCCGCCGTCAGCTCCACTCCCGTGTACGTCCGCCGCGCCACATCCAGCACCAGGGCGCTCCGCACGGTCATCAGGCCCTCCACCGACACCACCTGTCCACCCGCCAGCAGCACCTTGCCGCCCGGGAGCCGTGTCGCGGTGTGGAAGGCACGCGGCGAGGTCTGGAAGTCACGCCCCTCCCCCGTGCCCAGCTCCGGCGCCATCTCGAGCGTGCCCGTCACCGGGTCGAAGAGCTCCGCCGAGGACAGCGTGGAGGTCGGGCGCCCCATTTCGGACTGCATTCCCCCGGCCAGCAGCACCCGGCCGTCCTCCAGGACCGTCGCCGTGTGCCCCGCGCGAGCCTCCGTGAGCGACACGCACCCGCCACTCGCGCTGCCCGGCCGTGCATAGGTATCCACCCGGCGCAGGGCGACATTCACCGACGGACGCACGGTCTCGGCCGACTCCGGCACGTCGAAGGGACGCGAGCGCCCCAGGGCCACCACGCGGCCGCCCTCGCCGGGCAGGTTCGTGTAGCCCCGCACCTCCAGCACCCGGCCCTTGCCCGCGGGCACGGCCGGCACGCCCGCCGCGCCCCGCTCCACCGGGACGTAGCGCTCCACGGGCTCCATCCCGGCGCCGGTGACGCGGAAGCGCAGGTAGTGGACCCCCTCCAACGCGGGCATGCCGGTACAGGCCTGGGTGTGGAGCGTCGCCTCGTAGAGCGCCTCCCGCGGCCCGCAAGCGGACACGAGCCCCAAGGCCGCCACCCATGCCTTCCAACCTGGCGACCGGGCCCTGCCCCGTCCCATGCCCCGCCTCCCAGGCGAGGTCCACCCGTTGATACTCCGCCCCATGGCGTTCCCCTTTTGCGGTATCCGGCCCCGAGGCAGGCAAAGATGGCTTGCGCTCGGACCGTCCCGAGCGTAGCGATGCCCTCGAGCCGTGGTCAACGCGGCCCCTGCCCCCCTGATGAAGCTCTCCCTCGCCACCCGCATCTTCCTCGGTTACGCGGTGGTGCTGGTCACCTTCGGAGCGGTGTCCCTGTTCAGCGTGGCCGAGCTGCACCGCAACCGGCTGGAGATCCGTCTGGTGAGCCAGGGGTACCTGCAGCTGTCGCAGGACGCGGCGGCGCTCGAGTCCTTCCACACCAACCAGGAGAAGGACACGGAGCGGATGCTCGAGGAGGGCAGCGTGGAGACGCGGCGGGCCCTCATCCGGCTCTCGCGGCTGTACTTCCCGTCCCTCATGGCCCAACGGCTGGAGACGGCCAAGGCCCGGGCCCGCGAGGTGCGCACCCTGGCGCCCCCGGGGGAGGTGCGCTTCATCCAGGATCTCGAGTCGCACTTCGGCCAGCTGGCCAACCGCTACCAGTCCTACGGGAAGGCGGCGGAGGCCGTCTTCACGGCGCTCGCCCGGGAGGCGCCCGCCCCGGAAGAGGTGGCCCGCGTCACCACCGAGCTGCGCCAGCAACAGGCCTCCATCGGCAGCGACATCCGCTTCCTGCGCGCGGCCCTCAGCAACCGCATCCGCGAGCGCGTGGACGGGGCCGAGGAGCGCGAGCGGCGCACGGGCCTGGCCATCATCACCCTGTCCGTGCTGGCCATCGGCGTGGGCCTGGGCGCCACCGCCTGGTCCGCCCGCACGCTGCGCCCGGTGCGCAACCTCATCGAGGGCGTGTCGCGCATCGGCAAGGGCGACTACAGCGCGCAGCTGGGCGTGCGCGGCGAGGACGAGGTGGCGGTGCTGGCTCGCGAGTTCGATGCCATGGCCCGCTCGCTCCAGGCACGCGAGGCCCAGCTGAAGGCCCAGGCCGAGGCCCTCATGCGCGCCGAGCAGCTGGCCGCCGTGGGCCGCATCTCCGCGCAGGTGGCGCACGAGGTGCGCAACCCCCTGTCCTCCATCGGCCTCAACGTGGAGCTGATGCAGGACGCCTTCGAGCGCGCCAGCTTCGAGTCCCCGGAGGACGCCCGCGAGACGCGCGAGCTGCTCGCCGCCGTCACCCGCGAGGTGGACCGGCTCACCGAGGTGACGGAGCAGTACCTGCGCATGGCGCGCTCGCCGCGGACCAGCCTCGAGCCCACCACCGTCACCGAGGTACTCGCCAGCGTGCTGGACTTCTCCCGCGAGGAGCTGGAGCGCGCCGGGGTGGAGGTGGTGCGGGACTTCACCCCGGACACGCCCCGGGCCCTGGCCGACGAGGGCCAGCTGCGCCAGGTGTTCCTCAACCTGCTGCGCAACGCCCGCGAGGCCATGCCGGATGGCGGCCGGCTCACCATCGCCACCCGCGCCCACGAGCACGAGGTGGAGGTGGCGCTCCAGGACACCGGGCGCGGCATGACCGAGGCCATCCGCTCCCGCATCTTCGAACCCTTCTTCTCCACCAAGGAGGACGGTACGGGGCTGGGCCTCGCCGTCTGCCAGCAGATCCTCAAGACCCATGGCGGCACCCTGGAATGCCAGAGCGAGGCCGGCCGGGGCACCACCTTCTCCGTCAAGCTTCCACGCGCATGAGCTTCGCCTACCACCGAGACGTGCTGCCCAACGGCCTGCGCGTCGTCACCATCGAGACCCCGCACCTGCACACCGCCCTGCTCGCGGTGTACGTGCGCACCGGCAGCCGTCACGAGACGGCCGCCAACAACGGCGTCAGCCACTTCCTGGAGCACCTCTTCTTCCGCGGCAGCGAGGGCTGGCCGGACACCCTCCGGATGAACTCGGCCGTGGAGGAGGTGGGCGGCAACCTCAACGGCGTCACCACGAGGGACCACGGCTACTACTACACGCCCCTGCACCCGGCGCACCTGGACGTGGGGCTGGCCATCCTCGGGGACATGCTCACCCGCCCCAAGCTCACCGACATGGAGGTGGAGCGCAGCATCATCCTCGAGGAGATGCTCGACGAGGTGGACGACAAGGGCCGGGACATCGACATCGACAACCTGTCCAAGCGGGTGCTCTTCCCCCACCACCCGCTGGCCTTCAAGATCGCCGGGACACGCGAGTCGGTGTCGAAGCTCACGCACGCGCAGATACGCGAGCACTTCGCGCGCCACTACGTCACCGGCAACATGGTGGTGACGGCGGCGGGCCGGGTGAAGCGCGAGGAGGTGCTCGCCCTGGTGGAGCGCCACTTCGAGCGGCTGCCCGAGGGCCCCGCCAGCGTCGATCTCCCGCCACCGTCCACGCCCGCGGGTCCCAACCTGCACGTGGTCACCCACGACGAGGCCCAGACGGAGTTCCGCCTCAGCTTCCGCACCGTCCCCGAGCACCACGAGGACTGGCCCGCCCTGCAACTGCTGCGGCGCTTCCTCGACGATGGGCTGTCATCGCGGCTGCCCTTCGAGATCGTGGAGAAGCGGGGGCTCGCGTACTCGGTGCATGCCTCGCTGGAGGCCTTCCACGACACGGGCATCTTCGAGATCGAAGCCGCGAGCGCGCCAGACCGGGCCTCGCTGGTGGTGGCGGAGATGTTCCGGGTGCTGGGCGAGCTGAGCACCACGTTGGTGGGCGAGGAGGAGCTGGCACGGGCCAAGCGGCGGCACCGGATGCTGTTGGAGTTCGCGCAGGACTCGCCGGGCGAGCTGGCCGGGTGGTTCGGCGGGACGGAGCTGTTCCGCAGGCCCGAATCCTTCGGCCGGCGCGCGGATCTGGTGGACGAGGCCACTCCGGCCCACGTGCGCGAGGTGGCGCGGCGCTACTTCGCCCGGGAGAACCTCACCCTGGTGGCCGTGGGCCAGCGCCGGGGCATCAAGGCCCTGGAGAAGGTGGTGGACACCGCCGAGGGGCTGCCCTCCTCGGAGGGCGCCCGCCGCCGCTGAACGCAGGATCCTCCTCGCCGGGCGGGGTCCCCGGTGGTAGATGCCCCGGCGCATCAACCTTCGATGGACCCCCGGATGACGACTCGGACCCAAGCAGGAGACACTTTCCGTTCCTGGGACACCCCGATGAGGCCCGTGCTCGCGACCCGGAAGGAACCCGTCATCTTCAGCCAGGTGGTGGAGGCCCTCTTCAAGCACACCATCAAGGAGCGGCTCGACGCGGACGCCCGGAGGCGGCTCAAGGCCATTGGCATCGACCTGGATCAGCCGTTGCTGGTCGCCTACTCCGTCCCCACCTGGTTCGCGGCCCTCCGGGTCTGCGCCGAGGTCCTCTACCCGGACGTCCCCAGCGAACAGGCCCGCTATCAGCTCGGCCGCCGGCTGGTGGACGGCTACGGGCGTACCGCCATGGGCCGGGCCGTGTACTCGATGCTCCGGATGCTCGGCTGGCAGCGCTCGCTGGCGCGCATCCCTCGCGGGCTCCAGTCGGGCACCAACTTCCTCACGGCCCGGACCCGCTTCCTGGCCAACGGTGACCTCGAAGTCACCTTCGAGGTCCTCCCCGAATTCCACGCCGCGCTCGGTTCCCAGCACGGCATCGACCCGTACTTCATGAACGGCAACATGGACGCGATGATGGAGCTGGTCGGCGCACCGCTCTCGGGCGGCGAGCTCCAGCCCATCGAGCCCGGCTCACAACACGTCGTCTACCTGCTCCGCCCCTACTCCTCGAAGGGCTCGAAGTCGGCCTTGGACGCGCCACACTCGGGGCAGTACCAGGAGTCCGGGATGTCCTCGAAGGCGGTGCCCGGCGCGATGCCGGAGTCGGGATCGCCCAGGGCGGGGTCATAGATGTAGGAGCAGGTGATGCAGCGGTAGCGCTTCTTCATGCCGGGGGTTCATACCTGATCTCCCGCTGGAAGTTCAGGCTCCGCTCGCTTCCAGGAGAGCGAGCGCGACGTCAATGGCCTCGTGGCTCGCGCGGGGTGTACGCTGCGGGGACGCATGAAGCCCTCCCCCATCGATTGGCGTGCGCGGCTGGAAGCCCGTGGATTCGAGGGAGCCGAGCTCGTGCCTCCCTCCTACGGGGCCCAGGTGCTGTGGTCCTGGCGGGAGCCGCTGGCGGCGGAGGCGGCGCTGCGCGAGCAGCTGGATCAACAGCCGGAGGACAAGGACTCGCTGCGGACGCTGCTCTCCATCCTGGGCGAGACCGGGCGCGCCGGGGAGATTCCCCTGCTCCGCCGCCACCTTCACGAGCTGCGCTGCCGCGACCTGCGTGTCCCCGAGGCGGCGCGGGAGGACGTCATCGCCTACCTGGAGGCGGCCGAGACCGGGGCACCACCGCCGGAGCGCATGGCGGACGCCCATGTCGCCGCGCTCTTCGACGTCTATGCCCCCAGCTTCGATGACAGCCTGCGGGGCTTCCTCGCCTACCGTGCGCCCGAACGGCTCATGGACGCCGTCCAGGTGGTGCTCGAGGGACGGAGGGAGCTCGACGTGCTCGACCTGGGCTGTGGCACCGGGCTCGCCGGTCCCCTCCTGAGGCCCCTGGCCCGGCGGCTGGAGGGCATCGACCTGTCGAGGGGCATGCTGGACAAGGCGCGCGAGCGCGGGGTGTACGATGCGCTGCGGGCCGGGGAGATCACCGCCGAGCTGGCCTCCACCACGGCGCGGCATGATCTCATCGTCGCCGTGGACGTGCTGGTCTACTTCGGGGCGCTGGAGCGGCTCTTCGAGCGGGTCGTCCCGAGGCTCGCGCCCGGAGGCCTGTTCGCGTTCACCGTGGAGAAGGGCACCGACCCGGGATACCGGCTCCAGCCGAGCGCGCGCTACGTCCACCACCTCGACTATCTGCGAGGCTGTGCCCGTGGCGCGGGCCTGCGCCCGGTGCTGGAGCAGGAGGCCACCCTGCGAAGACAGGGGGGCCAACCCGTCATCGGCCACGTGGTGGTGCTGACCGCGGCCTGAGCCCGCCGCCTACCGGCGCGAGCCCCGGATGATGATGGGGCCGGACGCCTTCTTCCTGGGCAGGGCCTTCTTCAGCGCCTTCTGGATGTCCAGGTACTCGGGATTGGCCGCGTCCTGCTTCAGCGCCTCGCCGATGAGCTTCAGACCCCGGTCGAGCTTCGTCCGCGTCTTCGCGTACAGGCCGGCGAGCGCCACCTTCTCCTCCAGCGAGGCCTCGCCCCCATCGATGAGCCGCTCCAGGGAGAGCAGGGCCTTGTCCTGGTCTCCGTCCTGCTGGTGCAGGCGCCACATGCGAGACAGCGCCGGCGCGAAGCGGGGGTTCGCGTCGAGGGCGTAGCCGTAGTGCTCCTTCGCATGCCGCAGGTCTCCCCGGGCCTCCTGCACCCGGGCCCGGACGTAGAAGGCGCGGGCGGAGTCCGGCTGCACCTTCAGCGCCCGCTCCACCAGCGACAGGGCCTCGGCCTGGTTCCCCTGGAGCAGCTTCGTCTCGGCCAGCCGCGCGAGCAGCTCCGCGTTCTGCGGATACTGGGACACCGCGCCCGCGAGCACCGCCTCCGCGTCCGCATGGCGGTCCAGCGAGGACAGCACCCGCGCCTTCAACACGATGAACTCGGGCTTCGAGGCGTCCTCTCCTTGCACCTGGGACAGATCCTGCTCGGCATACTGCGCATAGCCGCTCTGGAGGAAGTAACGCGCGCGCAACATCCGCGCCGCCGTGAGCCCCGGTTGCTCCTCCAGGAGCCGGTCCATCAACTTCGTGGCGAGCACCTCGTCGCCCTTGGCCAGGAGGATCTCCGCCTCCACCACCTTGGCGTCCACGTCATCCGGGCGCTCGCGCTGGATGCGCTCCAGCGTCAGGAAGGCCTCCTGGTGCTGGCCCTCCAGCGTCTGCAGGTGGGCCAGCTTGAGGATGTCCACGTCCTCGAGCTCGTCCGCGTCCCGCAGCTCCAGCAGGAGGGCGATGGCCTCGGAGAGACGTCCATCCCGCTCGTGGCTCTCGGCGATCCGCCGCTTGATGACGGGCGCCTCGGCGGGGTTGAGCGACATGGCCTGCTTCAGGGCCAGGATGGACGCCTGGGTGTTGCCCTCCCGGCGCCGGGCCTCGGCGAGCAGGAGCAGCGCCTCGGAGCTGTCGGGCTGAAGACCCGAGGCCTCGCTGAAGGCCTTCGCGGCCTGCTCGGGCTGCCCATTGGCCAACTGATGGCGCCCCTCCTCCAACCGGGCCTGGAAACGTTGTGCCCGGGTCTGGACGGACAGGGTGTCCGGATCCTTGCAGGCAAGCGGGAGCATCAGTGCCAGGGCCCAGAGCGGGCGAGGAAGTTCGAATTGCATCGCTGAGATGGAGGGTACCGGATGTTATCCTGCGGCGTCGATGGACCCATTCGTTCGGCGCCTCGTGGAGAGGCTCCATGATCCGGCGAGACCGCTCTCGCGCAACCGGCACTTCCACACGTTCGACACCCCCGAGGGTCGGATGGCGCTGAAGGTGTATCGTCGGCTCAACAGCATCCATAAGGACATCCTCGCCTGCGTGAAGGAGGGCCGGCGTGCCCGGCTCTTCCGCGAGGTGGACGCGGAGGGACAGCACCGCATCGAGCTTCACTTCGAGCGGATCGCCGGACGGCGGGTGTCCCACCTCAAGGCCGCCGAGCTGGAGCTGCTCGCCCAGCTCCCGGGCGTGCGTGACGCGCTCGAAGGCGACCTCTGAATCTCACGGTCTGGGCGCGCCTCATGTGAGCTGGCGCGACAGGAAGTCGCGCACAATCGGCACGGCTTCCTCGAAGTGCGTTTCCAGAAGCCAGTGACCCGCGCCTTCGAGCAGATGCAGCTCGGCATCGGGAACGTCACGCAAATAAGCTCGTGCCGCGGGCGCTGGCATGTAGCCATCCTCGGGCCCCCAGAGGATCAGCGTGGCGGGATGCTTCTCTCGAAGATAGCGCTGGTAGCGGGGAAACCACTCCAGGTTCTCCTTCAGCTTCTCCATCAGCCCCACGGCGACCGCCCGCCGCACCGGTGTGTCCATGAGCGGCCAGTGCAGCTTCCACAGATCAGGTGGGATCCGTTCCGCGAGCCGCGGCGAAATCTCTCCGACGAACTCCTCCCGGAAGCCCGCCTCGCTCACGGCCGCTTCCAAAGGCTGACGTGTCTGCACGCTCGGGTCGTTCCAGAACGCCTTGATGGTCTCGTATTTCGGACCCAGCGCATCCTCGTAGATGTCACCATTCTGGATGACGACGGCCTTGATCCGCTCCGGGTGGGCGATGGCGTGTCGTAGCCCGATCTGGGAGCCATAATCATGGAGCCAGATGGCATACTCCCGAAGATCCAGTGCCTCGGTGAACCGCCCGAGGAACCTGGCATACGCATCGAAATCGTACCCGAACCCGGATGGATCCGGAGTGCCGCTGTAGCCAAACCCTGGAAGGTCGGGTGCGAGGGTCCGCCATCGATCCGACAGCGCCGGCATCAGACGGCGATACTGATAGGACGAGCATGGATAGCCGTGAGGGAGCAGCAACACTGGTGCGTGCTCCGGACCGGACTCGCGGAAGAAGATGCTCAGGCCGTCGAGCTCGATGCGGCGGTGGAGCACCCGTGAGGAAGCCGAGACATCGTCGATGGAAGTCATGCTCGCTCCCTATCCCCGGCAAGGTGGCAAGGGCAGTGGAAGCCCCATCATCTGCCCCCAAGAATCCAACAAAGGACACTGCTGGTACTGCTCCCGGATCTCGGCGTCGCGCATGAGGCGCGGGAATATTCGAAGGCACGTGCGTCTGGACGGGTGAGGTCAGAGGAAACCACCCCGATCCAGAAAGAAGAACGAACGCCATGAAGACATCTCGTCGTGTTGTCGGACTCCTCCTCGTGCTGACTGTCGGGACCGCCGTCGCGCAAGCAGCGCCTACGCTGGCCGCGAGGCTTCGCGGCCTCGCGAGCTACTACGGTGACTCACAGGGCCGCATCCCGGTCACCCTGGACACGGGCGAGGTCCTGTACGTCTCCACTTCCGAGAGCCGAGCCCCTTTCTCGATCTACACGGCGGGAGCGCCGGTGTCGGACGGCGCGCAGGTAGCGGCCTGCGGCCTCGACGCCGCGGGCAGAGCCGTGGCGTGCGATCCCGCCTACGATGGCGCCGTGCTCAACGGGTTGCAGTATCTGCAGCACCTCAATCCCGATCCCACCGGCGTGCGCGTTCAGTGCGAAGAGGATGATGAGGGGTTCAACCGCTGCAAGTTCGTATGGCACACGTGCGTCGTGTGCAGCCCCACCGAATGCACTCCCATTCCGTGCTGATCAGCGGCAAGGAGCCGCCGCGGAAGAGCGGCTACGCACCATGAGGTCTCCCGGGGGCGAGCAGGGGCAGCTCCAGCGTGAAGGTGGCCCCCTGCCCCGCTCCCTCGCTGTGGACCGTCAGCGAGCCGCCCAGTTCCTGGGCCGCCAACGCGCTGGAGTGCAGGCCAAAACCGTGGCCATCCTGGCGCGTGGTGTAGCCGTACTGGAAGATGCGCGTGAGCAGCTCCGGTGAGATTCCCACGCCGGTGTCTCGCACCTCGATGCGGACGCGGTCCGCGGCGGAGGGCTCCAGCTTCACGGCAAGCCGACGCTCCTCCGGCGGCACCCCATCCATGGCGTGTTTGGCGTTGCTGAACAGGTTGACGAGGATCATCAGCACCTTGTGCTTGTCGGTGAGCACGGGGGCCAACGGGGCCAGTTGCCGATCCACCTTCACCTGGTGGCGGGAGAGGTCGGCCGCATTGATGCGCAGTGCGTCCTCCACCAACTCCGCCAGGCTGACCGGCTCCTGGAGCCGCGGCATCCGGGCGTGGTTCTGTTGCACCTTGACGATGTCGCCGATGTGCTCGGTGTACCTGCCGATGTCGTCGAGCAGCTCGCTCATTTCCCGGCGCTCGTCCAACAGGTTCTGTCCCAAGCTGTCCAGGAAGGGAATCACGTTGCGCCCGCGCTCGTCCTGGGTCAGGAAGGTCGCGAGCTCGCCCTGGCGATCCTGGAGCATGTGGGCCACCCGGCCCACGTGCTCGAGCCGCATCTTGCTCATGCGCTCGCGGGCGAGCTGGGCCGAGGTGTAGACGCTGTTGAGGACATTGCCCACGTTGTGCAGCACGTTGGTGGCGATCTCCGCCATGCCCGCCTGCCGTGCCGTCCGCACGAGCTGCTGGTGGACATCCTTCAGCTCCCGGGTGCGCTCCTCGACGCGCTGCTCCAGGCCCTCGTTGGCCTGCCGCAGAGCCTCCTCGCGCTGCTGGACCTTCCGGGCCATCAGCTCGAAGGACCGGGCCAGCTGCCCCAGCTCGTCCTCGCGTGAGGTCTTCAGGGAGACCCCGAAGTCGCCGGCCGCCACCTGTGCCGTGGCCTGGGTGAAGGCCTGGAGCGGGTCGGAGATCTGCTCCCTGAGCACCCAATACATGATGAGCAGCTCCAGGAGCAGCGATACGAGGCCGAACACCAGCACATAGCGCGCGGCCTCGAAGGCTTTCGAGGACACCTCGCTCTCGGACAACACCGTGACGAAGTTCCAGCCAGGGCCCTGCATCCGCGCCACGGCGATGTACTCGCCATACTCGGGCAGCTCCACCACGGTCTTCCCGGGCTCGCGGCGCTTCACCGCCTCGAAGATGCTCCGCAGATGGGCCCGCTGCTCCGCGGTGGGGAGCCCTGTTGGCGAGCCCTCCGGCGGGCTGGAGGCCAGGATGTCGTAGCCGCTCGTTGCGCCATCCAGTTTTATCTCGGGATGGGCGATGAGCTGGCCATCATCGCGGAAGATGATGTTGTACGCGCCGGGCAGGCGGTCGACGAGGGTGCGCGACAGCAGCTCGTCGACGAGCACGTCGTTGCCGAGCGTCGCGACATGCTGGCCGTCCAGGTCCAGCGGGGTGACGGCCGAGATCAGCCATTTTCCGGAGGTGTCATCCTTGTAGCTGCGGGTCCAGACCATCCGCCGCTGGGGATTCTCCTGGGGCCGGGTGAGGGTGTAGTACTCGAAGGAGAGCAGCGGGTAGTCGGGCGCGACGTCCTGGGTCCAGTTGGGAACCTCCGGCCAGTAGAGCACGTTCACCCCCTCCGTCAGGAAGATGAAGGTGTTGAGGTGACGGGTGCGATAGGCGGGCCCGTATTGGGCGATCACGTCATACGCGGCCAGGAGCCGGCGGCGGAACGCGGTATCGACCTTCACCCCCGGAGCGATCCAGACACCCGGCCTCCGCGTCCCATCGAAACCCTCGGGCCGATCGCGAATCGTCCCGTCCGGCCGAAGCTCGAACATGCTGTCGAAGCGGGAGGTGGGATCCTCCTGGCCTCCGGCACGGATCCGTTCATGGAAGGCCTGCTTGAGGAGCGCGTGGGAGTCCTCGGCGAGGACGAAGATGGCCTGCTCCCGTTGACTGCGCTCCTCGACGTGCCGCGCCAGGTGGTCCAGGCTCTCGATGCGTATGGTGCGGAGGATGTGGAGGTAGCTGACGAGGGTGGTCAGAGCGATGACCACCCCGATGCGCACCGCCATGCGGATGAGCGTCGAGCGCGCGATGGTGGATCCGGGCTTGGACGGATGCGACATGGGGGATGCCTCGCGAATGACCAGAACCTGACACCCACCAGCATCCACCAGTTGACGTGTACGCATTCAAGGTCTGGCCCGACACGAGGCGGGAAGCGGGTTGACAGCATACCGACTGGTTGGTACACCGCTGACCAACCAGCCGGTATGCTCATGGACCCCACGGATCCCCAACACCAGTCCAAGACGAAGTTCCTCGACGCGGCCCTGCAGGTCATCCGGACCCGGGGCTACACGGCGACCCGTATCGAGGACGTCTGCGCGGTCGCGGGCCTCACCAAGGGGAGCTTCTTCCACCACTTCAAGAGCAAGGAGGAGCTGGCGATCGCGGCGGCCGACCACTTCTCGGCGATGGCCGATCGCATGTTCGCCTCCGGGCCATATCAACGCGCGACGGATCCGCGCGAGCGGCTGCTCGGCTACGTCGACTTCCGCATCGCCCTCCTGCGGGGCGCGCCGCCGGACTTCACGTGCCTGCTCGGGACGATGGTCCAGGAAGCCTACGACACGCATCCGGCCATCCGTGCCGCCTGTGACAAGCACCTCAGCTCGCATGCCGCGACGCTGGCGCGGGACATCGCCGAAGCCAGGGCACGCTACGCGCCAGACGCGCCGTGGACCCCGGAGAGCCTCGGGTTGTTCATGCAGACGGTCATCCAGGGCGCGTTCATCCTCGCCAAGGCGAAGCAGGGCCCCGACGTCGCGGCCGAGTCCTTGCGCCACCTGCGCCGATATCTCGAAACGCAGCTCACACCCCGCCGCAAAGGAGCATGACCATGGCAACGCCCCAGAAGATCACGCCGTTCTTGTGGTTCAACCAGGAGGCGGAGGAGGCGGCGAACCTCTACATCTCGCTCTTCGAGGATTCGAAGATCCTGAGCATGTCTCGCTACGGTGACGCGGGACCGGGCCCCAAGGGGTCGGTCATGGTGGTCGAATTCCAGCTCGCGGGTCAGAGATTCAGTGCGTTGAATGGCGGCCCGGCCTTCAGTTTCACCGAGGCCATCTCCCTGGCGGTGAGCTGCGACTCGCAGGCGGAGATCGACAAGTTGTGGTCCACGCTGACCGCGAACGGGGGAAAGGAGAGCCAGTGCGGCTGGCTCAAGGACAGGTTCGGCCTCTCCTGGCAGATCATCCCGTCCAGGTTCACTCAGATGATGCAGGACAAGGACCCGAAGCGGACGCAGCGCGTGATGCAGGCCATGCTCACCATGAAGAAGTTCGACATCGCGCGCCTCGAGGAGGCGTACGCGCGGGAGTAGCACCCGGGTGCGTTCAGGTGGGAACGGCTGCCGAAGCCGAGGGCCCTCATCGACTTCGGCAGCCGGTCGTTCCCCTGAGTCAGCGTCTCACGAGAACGAGAGGAAGATCGATCCGATGTCGATCTCCGCGTCACGGAACATGCCGTTGGAGGTGGTGGGGAGGTTGTTGTAGGCGTTGATGACGCGATCCGAGCTCCCCCGGAACGAGGATCTCTCGATCAGCGGGCGCGCGCTTCGCAGCGCGACCTCGGAATCCGAGGCCCTTCGTGCGGTCGGCGTGGCCAGGCCACTGAGTGGATCCACGCTCGCGACGCTGCCGGCGCCGGCCCATCGCGTCTTGTGCCCCAGGACGCCAGCGTTCACACCGACGCTGCCAAAGCCCAGACCCATGGACACCCAGTTCAAGACTTCCGCGGCACCTTTGTTCCCAGCCGCGGAGGCAGCGGAGCTCGCCAACCCGGTGACGGCAGAGGCCATTCCAAAAGCCTGACCGCTGGCGGCCACTCCCAGGTTGATCGCCTCGCCGCGAGGAATGTTGTTCATCAGCACCGATGCGGACATTCCCACGCTCTCGCCAAGCTCCGTCACCTGGTATTGGGCCATACGGGCCGCCCTCGCGCCCACGGACATGGCTGACTTCGCGACCTCGTACAGGCCAGCGACACCGCTCACGATTCCCAGCCCAGCCGACACCCACCCCAGGATCGCGGAGGTCTGCTCGTTCTCCTCGAGCGCGGCCGCGGCGATGCCCGTGGCGCTCGACGCGACTCCCACCCCGGCGGAGATCACCGCCAGGGTGTTCGTCGCGGCAAGCCCTCCGATGATCCCCGCCCCGGAGATCATCCCCGCACTGATGCCAGCCCCCAACCCGAGCGAGACGACGCCGACGAAGACACCCAACACGCCCAGGCCAATGCCCACCCAGGCTGACGTGCTCAGATGCCCCGTGGGATCGGCGTGATTGACGGGATCGCTCCCGCAGTAGAGGTACGGATTCAATCCACCCTTCCCGAACGGGCTCCAGCCGTCGGGGCTGTGGAAGCGCATGAGGGTGGGGTTGTAGACACGATAGCCGTTGCCCAGGAAGTACCAGCCCGTGACCGGATCCACGCCCTCGCCGTTGAATCCAATCAGGCTCTCTCCCTCGCCTGATGTGCTGCGCTCGCCGTAGGGTGTATAGCTGAAGTCCTCGGACTTCCCGCTGCCGACCTCCAGGGATTTCACCAGGCTGCGTTGACCATCCGTGGCGAAGAGCCGCCCGCGCGAAGTGGAGCCTTGCTTCTCATGCTGCGCGAAATACTGGCCCTCCGCGCCCAGGTAGGTGATCCGCTGATCGTCCAGGGTCTGATTCCTCACGAACTCGCCCTGGTAATGCCGCAGCGCCTCGCCGCCGCCGGGCAGCGAGTGGCGTACCAGCTTTCCCAGCGCATCGTAGTGGTACTCGCTCAACACCTTTCCCGCCCCGTCCAGCACCTTCACCAGCCGGTCCTGGCTGTCGTACCGCAACTCCTGACTCCGCTCGTCCCGCGTGAGGTTCCCGGCCGCGTCGTACGCCAGGGAAATGCTCTTGCCACCACGCTCGATGGCGGTCAGCTGGGTCGGCTCCTGTGTACTGTACCGGTAGACGGTGACTTCCTTGACCTTCTTGCCGTCCTTGCCGCCCGCGTAGGTCGTCTCCAGCCGCGTGATGTTGTTCCACTTGTCGAAGGTGAACCGCTGTGCCCGGAGCTTGCGCCCGCCAGCGGCCCGTGGCGGCTGACTCCCCGCACACTGATACACTTCGAGGCGGCCGAGCGCGTCGTAGGCGTAGGTCTCGTCACGCCAGATCACGCCGCCAACGGTCGTGACCCGGCGGCTGATCTGGCCGTTGTCGAGATAGCTCGTCTTGAGCACCCTCTTCGACCTCCCCGAGGTGACGCGCCGGACCTCGCGACCGAAATCGTCGTACTTCAAGTTCGTGGTCAGGGTGACCGCGGCGCCCGTGTCCTCCACGCGGATGGTCGCCGGGCGACCGGCGCCATCATAGGTGAAGCTCGCCTTGCGGCTCCCCTGCTTGCAGCTCCGCAGACGGCCGTAGTCGTCGTATTCGCTCGTGTGGTGGTTGCCGAAACCGTCGGCGAAATCCTGGATGAGGCCGGACATGCTGTAGGCGTAGCTCGAGGTCTGACTGAGCACGCCAGCGCGCCCGCGGGTCTGCTCGGAAGCGCTCCGAGACAACCCCGAAGCGAAGTAGCTGAGTTCCTGGGTGGAGCCGTCGCACTGTGCCTTGAGCAGGGCCGAGGTCTTCGGGTCGTAGGTATAGCTGAGTTGGACGTCGGGCCCGTTCAGGCCCACGAGCTTGCCGCCGAGATGGGGCGCGTACTTCATCTTCAGCACGTCACCCTTGGGCGTGGTGACCTGGGAGGGCTTGTCACCCCCGGCCTGATAGCCGTAGCGGCGCGTGCGGCCGCCCACGCTCTCCGACGTCACCCGGCCCAGACCATCATAGGCGCGCTCGCCGAACTTCGTGCCATCCACCGTGAAGCCTGTCACGAGCTCGCTGGCGCTGAAGTCCGCGTAGTGGATGAGCACACGGTTGTCGTTCGGCAGCACCTTCTCCGTCACGCGGTCGAACCGGTCATGGGAGTAGCGGGTCGTACGGCCGAGCGGATCCTTCTCGCTGACCTTCCGGCCGAAGCCGTCGTACTGGTAGCTCGTGGTGGCATACTCGGCGTTGTCCGCGCGGAGTAGAGTGACGGTCACCGGGTGGTCGAACAGGTCGAACCGGGTGAGGGTTTTGCCTTCGCCTTCAATGCCCTTCCGCAGCGTCATGGCGACGGGGTCGTGGATGGACAGCTCCGAGTGACCGTCGGCGAACCTCGTGCGCCGGAGCGTGCCCCAGCCATCGTATTCATAGCGTGTCTCGTTGATTGTCGGGGTCGCGACGCGTGCCGACTTGTCGGCGTTCCACCACCAGTCGTAGCGCTTCTCCGAGACGAGCTGCCCGAGCACATCGTAGGACTTCTCCGACACCAGGCGGAAGGTTCCCTGATAGCCTTTAGCGGTGGACTCCAGCTCGCGGTCGTCGTCCTGCGCCTCCTCGGAGCACACCCGGCCCAGTCCGTCGTAGTGAAACTTCTTGCTGATGCCCCGCGGAGTGGTCTCCACCAGGCTGGGCCATTGGCCCTCCTTGTCACCGCGTGGGTCGTTGTACTTGTAGCTGCGCGTGGCTTTTTTTGGACTGTCCGGAGACGTCGTCTGTGCGGCCAGGCGCCCCCTCACGTCGTAGGTGAAGGCGGTCGTCACCCCGTTCACGTCGGTCTCGCGCCAGCGGCGGCTCGTGATGCGGGATGAGGTCGTCACGTGGGTCGCCTTCGCGCCATCGAAGCCCGTGGTGGTGGTGGTGGTCGTCGTCGCCCCCTCCTTCACTTCGTGGGTAAATGCGACGATGGTGGTCTTGCCGTTCAGGCTGGACCGGAACTCCCGCAGCAGACCGTGGGTCGCCGGCTGGGTGAGGCTTTCGTTGTAGGAGAAGGTCTTGGAGAACCCGTTGTCGAGCACCTCCGTGGCCTTGTTCACGTAGTAGGAAGCAGGCACCTGGCCGAGGGTCTGCGTCTTCTGGTAGGTGTACTCCGTGGTCCTGGCGGTGGCGGAGCCCGAGGCTCCCGCCGCTGGGGACACGATGATGCGCTTGACATAGCGGACGAAGCCGAACGGATCCGCGGGGCACTTCCCCGCTACGCCAGCGGCCGGGTAGTACTCGTACGCCGTCTTCACGCCCGTCTTCTCGACCGTGCTCAGCGTGTTGCCATGCGCGTCCGTCTCCGTCTCGACGGTCTCTTCCCGTGAGGTGGAGGCCTTCAGATCCTCATACCGGGTGACCACGGTGCGTGGCTGGTGCAGGTTCGCCGGCTGTTTGTTGAAGGCCAGCGACGGGTCTCCGTTGTAGGTGATCGTGGTGGTGAGCCGCGTGCCCTGCTGGGTCTTCACTTCCTTGGTCAGGAGGTGGAACTTGTTGAAGGTGCGCACCGTGGAAGAGAGCGGGGTCTCACCATCGCTACCGAGGATGTTCTCCGTGCTCTTGTACGTGTAGTTCCCCTGTACCAGGTACAGGTTGTCTTCACCCTCCACGAACTCGGGCTTACCGGACTCGTAGCCGAGGAAGTTCTGATCCTGGCTGAAGCTGTAGGTCTTGATGATGGCGGGTTGATCTCGTCCCGGGTTCACGGTGTGAACCGTTGCATGGGGAATGAACCCCCCGCCGTTGACCTTGTGTCCCTGTTCCTTGTACTGGATGAGCTCGATGGCGCCCGTGGGGTTCCTGAGCTTCTCGATGACCTGGAAGGTCCCCAGGAGACGCAAGTAGGACATGGTGTACCTGGGCAGTGCCGCCCCATCACCCACGTTCTTGCTCGCAGCATAGGGCAGGGACGCGGACGTCAGCAGGTCGTTCTGGTAGCCCAGCAGGATCCTGGCCGTCTTGCCGTGATCGACCGGGAAGTCGATCGTGTAGGCGTTGGCGCCCTGGTAGGAGATCTTCAGGTAGTTCTCCTGGGTCTGAGTGAAGACGACCTTCGTCAGATAGGAGACGCCATTCACTTTGTGATCGTGATGGAACTGGAAGGTCTCTCCGTTGGGGAAGCGCAGGAGGGAGAGCCGGGCGATCGACTCACCAGCATTGACCAGCCGCTCGACCACGCCGTCCTTGTTGATGACGTCGAAGGTTCTGGCATCGACCCTCCTCACGCGGAAGTCCTTGAGCTTCTGATCCTTGAAATGGAGATTCTGACCTTTGGACGGAAGCGCCCCGCATCTGAAGGACCTGCCGTCGGACAGCGTCAGCACGTTCCGGCCATTCGCCAAATCCAGAGAGCACAGGCTGATGGACCAGCCCGTGCCGAAGCAGCGGCTCCCGGTATCGAGCGCCGAGAACGAGAGCTTGATGTCGCGGCCCAGGCCATTCAGGTTGGGCGGCCTGAGCTGGACGAGCTGAATGGAGGCTGTGTATTGCCCGGTCCTCGGGTCCACGCCGCCGGTGAGATACGAACCGAAATTGAAAGCGTTGGAATAGATCGACTCATTCATGGCTGACTCCTCCTGGTTGGGTGTCTCGCGGACCCCGATTCCCGGTGGTCTGGCGGCGCGCTAGAGGGCCGAGATGCTCACGGTGTCACCATGGTCGCCGGCCGGCTGGACACCGTAACGGTGGGTGTTGCCGTAGTTGTCGGTGACGGTGAAGGTGACGGTTCCCGTGACGTACGGAGAGGTCCAGCTGCAGCCGGTGATCTTGAGCACGGCCACAGCCCACTGGTTGGGAGCGACGTTCATCGTGTAGTCGAACGACTGCACGCAGCCACCCGACACGGCGTCACGCACGTTCGCGTTGTGCGTGCCCGGGGGGAAAGCGATTCCACGGGTGAGGACACGGTCGTCGGCGACGCCGTTATCGACTCCGAGACCGTAGAAGAACACCGCGTTCCTGGTGATGCTCTCGGCGCGCAGACCGGCGGGGAGCGACCAGTAGTGCGCGGTGAGGGTTTGATGGATATCCGGATTGTAATCCGTGTACTTCTGGTCCTGCTTGATCTCGGTCGCCGAGGTCAACTGCGACACCGGAATGGAGAGAGGCGTGATGGCGACCAACGTGACGCTGCTCGTGAACTTGTGCTTTCCGGTCGACATGTTCGTCGTGAGGACGGTGCCATCGTCCAGCACCATGCGAGCCATCAACTTCTCCGTGCTGATCCGGTTGGCGCGGATGAAGCGGCGGAAGACGTCGGGGACTTCGTTCTGCTTCAAGGCCCGGAGCTCCGCCGCGTTCGGGGGTTCGCAGCAGCTCATGATGTCCGGCTGAAGGGTGTCCACCTGCGAGGCGCTCTTGAGCATCCTGGCGCCGGAGTAGGTCCCCATATCGAAGTTGTTACGCTGCTTGTCGACGAACCACGACTTCGGCATGGCCTTCTGGTTGATGTTCGAGGAGTAGGCGACGACCGTAATCGAGTTCTTCTCCGCCTTGGACAACGGGACCTTCACCGGAATGCCATTCTTATACGTGCACTTCATGACCTCGATATCGACCCGCGTCTGCTGGTTTCCGTTGGCGTAGAACTGTTCCAGGGTGGGCTTGATCTCGAATCGGGTGACCGTGAACGACATGGCGAACCTCCAGGCTTGTCTCTGCTCAGCCGCGATTGGGCGGCACGCCCACAAGAGCAAGGCAGATGCCAGCCTGTCGGGCTCTCGACAGCGAGGCGTCGAACCGAGCGCCACAACGCCTGGCGACGTGTCGGTGACGTGTCGGTGATGTGTCGTTGGTGCGTTCGACTACCACCCCCGCCGGGCCAGCATGCTCCAGTAGCGGCAAGGGCGGAGCCGAAGGGGCTCCCCGTCAACCCGAAGCCGGGGAGATGCGGCAAGGGCCGCTGCCGCGATAGTTTCCCGGTCCGTCTTGCCACGCAGCACTGGAGAAACGATGAGCGCAGATGCCGGTATCGATTTGACCAGCGAGAGCTTCTTCGCCAACCCCTTTCCCACATTCGAGCGGTTGCGCACCCAGGCTCCCGTGTATTTCTTCGAGCCCCTCCAGTGCTTCATCCTCACGCGCGGCGCCGATATCGAGGCGCTCACCAAGAGCCCGCACTTCTCCTCCCGGCGCGCGAACGAGCTGCTGGGGAGCCTCGGGCTGCTGGGAGAGGATGTGGCGTCGAAGGAGATGCTCGCGACCTGGTCACGGCTCGTCTTCTTCCAGGATCCGCCCCGCCACACGCTGGTGCGACAGCTCGTCATGAAGGGCTTCACGCCCGCGGCGCTCGAGCACTTCCGGCCCCGGCTCACATCGCTCGTGGAGCGGGCCCTGGAGAAGGGACGGCGCCAGGGGGAGATGGACATCGTCTCGGACTTCGCCGAGCCCATCGCCATCAATGCCATCGCCGAGCTGTTCGCGCTCCCCGAGGCGGATCGGCCGCGGTTCATGAGGTGGTCGAAGGACCTGCTCAAGCCCTCGGGCGTGGCGGTCGACACGGACGAGGTGAGGAGCTCCATCCGGCGGACCACCCATGACATGGTGGCCTACCTGAAGGACCTGGTCGACAAGCGCCGCGCGGCGCCCGGGGAGGATCTCGTCAGCCAGTTCATCGCGGGGGAGGACGGCAATCCCCAGCTCGCGGGCGAGGCCGTCATCCAGTCCTTCCAGATGATCGGCGCGGGCTTCGTCACGTCGACGAACCAGCTCACCAACACCGTCCTCGCGCTCCTGAAGCACCCCGAGCAGCTGCGCCAGTTGAGGGTGGACCCGGGGCTCACCCGGGGCGCCATCGAGGAGAGCCTGCGCCATGAGCCGGCCATCCTGTCCATCAACCGGCTGTGCGTGGAGGACACGGAGCTGGGCGGCACGCGCATTTCCAAGGGGCGCTTCATCCACGCGATGACCGCCGCGGCCAATCGCGACCCCGAGGTGTTCCCCAACCCGGATCACTTCGACATCACCCGGGCGCCCAACCGGCACATGACCTTCGGCGTCGGTGCCCACTACTGCCCGGGGGCCTCGCTCGTCCGTCTCGAGGTCGAGGAGTCCCTCCGCGCCCTGCTCACGCTTCCGCGCTGGGAGCTCGCCGACAAGCCCTACAACTACCAGGGCTCCAACCTCCAGGATCGTGGGCCCAGCTCGCTCCACGTGCGCTTCCCGAGGAACTGAGCGCTCCACCCGTCAGCGCGCTGGCACGAACCGGTAGAGGGCGCTCTCGACATCGGACGACAGGTAGATGGTGCCCGAGCCGCCCACGGCGACGCCCGTGGGGAGGTAGCCCGGCGGCAGGCCCGCGCTCTCGGGCAGGCCGATGCGCAAGCCGCTCGCGAGCACGGTGGAGCGCCCCGTGGCCGGATCGATGCGCACCAGCTGCTTGCGGCCCACCTCCGCGACGATCAGCCCGCCGTCCGGGTGCCGGGCGATGCCCTCGGGGGCCTTGAGGCCCTTGGCCACCGTGCGCCGGGTGCCATCCGACAGGCGCACCCGGGTCACCCGCCCCGAGCGCACCTCGGTGACATACACCCCCGGCTCCACCGCCTCCGTGTCGGCCACCAGTCCCACCGGCCCCTCCAGGCCCCCGGTCAGTACCGTGGTCCCGGCGGGCTCGGCGGCATCCACCCGCACCAGCCGGCCCGTGGTGGCCTCGGCGACGAGCAGCGTGCCATCGGAAAGCTCGAGCACGCCCTGGACGCCATTCGTGTTGGGAATCGTCCGCAGGACCTCTCCGGAGGCCCGATCCAGGACCTGCACGCTGCCGAGATAGGCACTGCTGAGCACCACGTGCTTCGCGCTCAGGCTCACCTGCATCGGGAAGGTCATCCGCGTGGAGAGGGCCCGGGTCGTCTGGAGGATCTTCCCATCCCGCCCTCCCACCTGGCGAAGGGCGTACACGTCCGCCACGTACAGGCGCTCGTCCGGATCATCCGGCGCGACGGCGAGGCCGGAGGGCACGCTCAAGCGCGCCTCGACGACGGGCCGGACGGAGCCATCGGCGGGATTGACCACGCGGATGTCGTTGTCCACCATGTTGGACACGTACACCTGGTCATCGGGGCCCATCGCCAGGTTGTCGAGCCCGGTGGGCAGCTTCGCGACGACCTCCTTGCCTCCCGTGGCCACCCGGACGCGCACCAACTCGCCCCGCACCGCGTCGACCACATAGAGGTGCTCGCGGCTCGAGTCGAAGTTGACGGCGGTCGGCATCGCGAAGCCCTCCGCCACGACCTCGATCTTCCCCGTGTCCACGTCCACGCGGGCGATCTGCCCCTTGAGCAGGAGCGGGCCGTACAGCTTGTCGTCCGGGCCGAACTCGAAGCCGTTGAGGAAGCCGGGCCCGGAGAGGATCTTCCGAGGCGGCTTCTTCCCGTTCGGGTCCACTTCCCACAGCGCATCGCCCCGGCCGAGCTGGGTGACGTAGAACCTGCCATCGCGGCGGAAGGCCAGCGAGTTGAGACCCGGCAGATCCCTGGCGATGACGCGCGTCTTCCCATCCGGAGTGCGCCGCATCAACTGGCCGGAGAAATAACCGGTCCAGTAGATGGAACCATCGGGACCCAGGGTCACGTCATCCGCGCCACCCAGCGGAGGCCCCACCAGGGTGGACACCTTGCCATCCTTCAAGTCGATGGAGTGGACCGACTGGCCGAGCAGATTGCTGGCCAGCAGGTGCCCCTTGCCATCGACGGCCATCCCATGGACGCCTTGGAAGGGAGAGCCGGCTACCACCACCTCCTGGCGGTAGAGCGGTGGAGGAGGAGCGGCCAGGGTCTGGCTGCTCCCCATCAACATCCAGGCGGTCAAGAGCTCATAGGGAAATCGGCGCATTCAGTTCCAGGCCTCCACAGCCTTTTTTGACTGACACGTCTATCAATCAAAAACACCAGGAGCAAGGCGCGAGTGCCCGCCGCGGGCTAGCGGGCCAGGAGCGAAGCCGCCACCCGCAACAGCTCCGACGCCTCGAGCGGCTTGGACACGTGCGAGTCGAAACCCGCCAGCAGCGCCGCATCCCGATCCTCCCGCCGGGCGTACGCGGTGATCGCCATGGACGGTAGCCGCCCGCCCTGCCCGGGGGCTCTGCCACGCACCTCCCGGATGAACGCGTAGCCGTCCATCTCCGGCATGCCGATGTCGGAGATGAGCAGCTCCGGCGGCTCCCGGCTCAGGAGCTCGAGCGCCTGGGCCGCGCTGGCCGCGGTGGAGACCCGGGCCTTCACCTCCTGCAACAGGGTGGCGATCAGCTCGCGCGAGTCCGTCTCGTCGTCGACCACCAGGATGTGACGTCCACGGAGCACCTGGGAGACGTCGGTGGGGAGACAGGGAGGAACCTGAAGAGGCGTACGCGCCGGCTCGGCCGTACCCGGACGCGGCGCCACCAGCGGCAACCGGACGGTGAAGGTGGATCCCCTGCCCTTTCCGTCGCTGTGAGCCTCGACCGTGCCGCCGTGCAGCTCCACCAGGTGACGCACGATGGACAGCCCCAGCCCCAACCCGCCGTAGCGCCGCGTGGAGGAGGCATCCGCCTGGCGGAACCGCTCGAAGAGGTGCTTCTGGAAGCCCGGGGAGATTCCATCCCCGGTGTCGCACACCTGGAGCTCCACGTGCGACGGGCCCTGGGAGAGGGTCACCGTCACGCATCCTCCCTCGGGGGTGAACTTCACCGCGTTGGACAGCAGGTTCCACACGATCTGTTGCAGCCGATCCGGATCTCCCAGCAGGGGGCCCGTCCGGGCATCCAACCGTGCCTGGAGGTGGAGACCCTTGGCCTCGGCGGCCGGGCGCACCACGTCCAGCGCGCTCTCGATGAGCTTCACCGGATGCGTGGGACGCAGATCCAACCGCAGCTTGCCGCTCACGATGCGGTTGACGTCCAGCAGATCCTCGATGAGCTGGGTCTGCGCCCGGGCGTTGCGCTCGATGGTCTCCAGCGCACGCACGCGCTTGTCCGGCGGCAGCTCGCGCGTGCGGAGGATCTGCGTCCAACCGAGGATGGCCGTCAACGGCGTGCGCAGCTCGTGGGAGAGCACGCACAGGAAGTCATCCTTCAAGCGGCTGGCCTGCTCCGCGCGCTCGCGCTCCGCCTCGGCCACCTCGTACAGGCGCGCGCGCTCCAGGGCCAGCCCACACTGCTGGGCGAGCATCCTCATGAACCGCAGCTCCTCGGAGCCACAGGTGCGCGGCCCGGGGAAGGACAGCACGAGCGCGCCGATGGACTGCCCATCCACCGCCATGGGCAGCACCGAGAGGCAGCGGTCCAACTCCACGCCCGTGCGGAGCCACAGCTCCCTGCCCTCGCGAACCGCCTCGGCCATGGTCAGGTGGCGAGCCATTTCCTCCAGGCAGCCCACGTCATGGAGGCTCTCGAGCGTCTCGTCCTCCCGCCGGCGGTAGACGGCACCCGCGTCGGCTCCCATGGCGCCCAGGGCCTCCGTGAGGACGATCCGGGCCACGTCGCCCGGGGTGAGGGCCCGCGAGAGCGCGGAGGTGACCGACAGCAAGCGCGCGGCACGCTCCTCGGCCCGGCGGGCCTCGGTGATGTTGTCGAAGATGGCAACCGCGGCGATCGTCCGGCCGTGCTCGTCCCGGATGGGGGCGCTGTTCGCCCTGATGAAGCAGTCATCCCCGCCGTACTGCCCGCTCAGCCACAGCACCTGGTCGCGCACCACCTCGCCGTGCATCAGGCTGCGAGCCAGCGGCAGATCCTCGGGCCTGGGCACGGTGCCATCCGGACGGAAGTGATGATAGGCGGAGTAGCCTTGGATGTCCTCCGCGCGGATGAGGGGGTGGCCCCAGATCTTCTCCGCCTGGGCGTTGGCGTACTTCAGCTCCCCGTGAGGTCCCGCCAGGATGAAGCCCGAGGGCATCTGGTCGAGGATGGCCGAGAGCAGCCGCTCCTTGGCTCCGAGCTCCGACAGCAACTGGTTGCGCTCCTCCTCGGACGCCTTCCGCTCGGAGATGTCCGCGGTGGTGCCCACCCACTCGCGCACGGTGCCATCCGGGTTGAACACGGGCACGGCTCGGGCCTGGACCCAACGCCAACTCCCGTCCACATGCCGGATGCGGCCCTCGACCTCATAGGGCGTCTTCGTGGCGAGGGACCGGCGCCAGACCTCATCGATGCGCGGGCGATCCTCGGGATGGATCGCCTGCATCCAGGAGGAACCGTCCAGCCACTGCTCGAGGGAACAGCCGGTGAAGGCCCGCCACGAGGGCGAATCCTCCACCGGAACGCCCTGGGCGTTGGTGGTCCAGATGGACGCCGTCGAGGTCTGCACCACGGACCGGAATCGCTCCTCGCTCTCGCGCAGCGCCGTCTCGGCCCGCGACTGTCTGGCGCCTGCGCTTCCGGTGACCTCCTCCGCGAGGAAGAGCCACTCCACGAGCCGCTCCGCTTCGTCCTTCACCGGCAGCGCACGGACGAGCACGTCTCTCCAACTCCCATCCGCCCGGCGGACGCGGCAGGCGAGCTCCTCATCGTTGGCGAGAGAGGCGCCGCCCGGCTCCAGGCGCTCCCGCTCCTCGGGATGGACCGAATCCAGCCAGTGTCGGCCCAGCATCCGTTCGGGGGATTGGCCGGTGAAGGCCGCCCACGAAGGAGAAGGCTCCTGCATCCTTCCTGCCTCATCCACCACCCAGACGAGCCTCCGGGCATCGTCCAGGAGTGCGCGCAGGCGAAAGGTGTCACGTGCCTGGGTTGCCGGAGCACGCATGAACGGGTCTCCCAAAAATCCTTTTTTCCTCTCACCTCAACAACCCGGAAGGGAGTGACGCCTCGCCCGAGTCGCTCGCCCAAGGGGAGGGTCTCCTCACGAAGGCGGGAGCCCTCCCTTGTGGACCCTGGGCCTGCTTCTCGAAAAGAGATACCGCCGACGCATTGAATACAGTATATTCAGATTAAACATTTTTCCTGATTGCCAGAACGGTCCCGCGCTCCATGAAGATCAAAAACATTGGCATCGCTGTCGGCGCCGCTCTGCTCGCGTTCACCGCGCTCGGGGCCCCCACCGCCGACGCGCGCAGCACGTACTTCCATACCGAGGTCCATCCTCCTCACTGGCTGCCATGGACCACCGATGGCGCGCCCGCGATCGAGAGCGGCCCCGCATTCCTGACGCACGGCCTGCGCTGCAGCGGCCGCTACTGCGACAACGTGAGCCTGCTCAGCGTGGAGTCCGGACATACGCAGACGAACAGCTGGTGGACGGACTTCTTCTCCGAAGAGGGCACGCACGAGCAGGTGTGCGGCAACAACGGCTTCGTGACGGGCATCCGCTGCGCCGGCGACTACTGCGACAGCATCTCCCTGCGGTGCTCCCAGCTCGACAACGGCGGCGTGCGCTCGAATTGCTACTGGACGGAGTCCGTCTCCGAGGAGAGCGGCGGAACGTTCGTGGCCCCGGAGTCCATGTACCTCGCGGGAGCCCGATGCTGGGGCCGCTACTGCGACAACAAGCAGCTCTATCTCTGCCAGGCGGACAACGGCGGGCCCTCTTTCGATCTGAGCGCGATGGCGAACCGGTACGCGCCCCGCCTCCGCTTCGACCAGGAGACCACCACGGGCTCCGGCGAGCAGAGCAAGTGCTTCCCGAGCGACGCGGCCACGTACTTCGCGCAACGCGCGCAGGGCGCCTCTCCCGTCTCGCTCTGCAACAAGGACTACTCGACGATTCGCGACAACCGGGTCCCGGCCTACTACATCGCGACCCAGGTCGGGACGAACACGGTGCTCATCCGCTACTGGTACTTCTATGCGTGGCAGAGCACGTGCTTCGCCAGCGAGGGCTCGCACGCCGCGGACTGGGAGTCGATGGCGGTCCTGGTCGTCGATGGGCGATTGAGCCGGGTCGCCTTCTACCAGCACGGCGGATGGTACAGCCGGGAAGCCGGTTCGTTCGAGACCGTGGATGGAACGCACCCCATCGGCTACGTCGGGAAGAACGCCCACGGCACCTACCACGACTCCGGGGGCTCGGGCGGCTGCCTCTACTTCGAGGACTTTCGCAATCCCGGCGGCAATGACTACCACATGGATACGTGGAACAACCTGGTGCCGCTCACCCGGGGTGCCAGCTCGCCCGCGTGGATGAACTGCACGGGCTCGGGCTGCTTCGATGGGATTGGCCATCCGATCGAACAAACGGGTGACCTGCGTTCCATGCGCGGCTGCGCGAAGGACGGCTGCGGCCGGACCTCCGTCGGTGAGAACATCCCCTTCCAGAATGATCCGACGGGCGCGGACCATACGGCCATCTACGTCCAGCACAGTGGAAAGGTGCTCGACGTCCCCGGGGCGAGCACCAGCGATGGCGTGAAGCTCACCCAGTTCTCGAACCTGGGCGTGGACAACCAGCGATGGATGCTCGAGTCGACGGGAGACGGGTACTTCACGGTGCGCGCACGCCACAGCGGGAAGTGCATGGACGTGCCCGGAGCTTCCACGGCGGCCAACACGAACGTGGTCCAGTACACCTGCGGCGGCAACGACAACCAACGCTTCCGCCTGCTCCCCTACGACAACGGGCACTTCGCGCTCCAGGCGAAGCACAGCTCCCAATGTCTGGACATCGCGGGCGGCTCCATGGACGACGGCGGGTTCCTGATCCAATGGCCGTGCAGCTGGACGACGAACGAGAGCTTCCGCTTCGCGCCGTGACGCATTCTCATTGGAGAGATCCGCCGTGAACGACTCCAAGATGGGCAGCGAGGTGGAAGAAAGTCAGGCCGACGCCTCGCGCTGGTTCCTCGGTACCGAGCTGGGTGAACGCATCCGGATGCTGCGCCACGACGGTGGGACGGCGGCCATCGATGGTGAGCTGGCCCGGCGGCGCGTCGAACGCTGGCGCAACCAGGAGCCCCTGTGCCGGAACGGACTGTGGGAGCGCCGGCTCGCCGCGGGTGGAATCACCGAGGAGGAGCTTCGTACCGTGCTCGGTACGCCGCCCGAGGCCTTGCGGCGCGCCATGGGGTCCGCCCCCTCCTGGGCCCAGGAAATAGAGCAGGCCTACGCGGCCCCCATCGCCGAGCCCTTCGCCTGGCCCGAGCGGGAACAGCAACCAGAGCGTTCCCCCTTCCTCGTGCTCGTCGAGCCCCTGGTGCGCAGGAGCCATGAACGGCTCCTCGCGGGGATCCGGGAGCTCGTGGCCTCGTTCCCCGAAGCGCCCTTCGAGACCCGGACCACCGCCGAGGCCCTGCTCGGCCATCTCCCGGCGGCCCTGGGCACCCTGCTGAGCCGCGTCCTCGTCGTGGAGCTCCACGCGGCGGGCCTCGAGGGACGGCTCGCGGGCGACACGCCCCAGCAGCGCTTCCAGGACTTCGTCCGCGGCCTGCGCCACCGCGAAGCCGCGCTCTCCATCCTGCGCCACTACCCCGTCCTCGCGCGGCGGCTCGTGGAACAGCTCGCCAATTGGGAGCGGGCCGCACTGGAGATGCTGCGCCACCTGGCTCTCGACGCACGGGACATCCGCGGCCACTTCACGGGCGCGGCGCGGATGGACAGGCTGGTCGAAGCCGAGGGCGGCATCTCGGACTCCCACCGGGGCGGGCGGAGCGTCTTCCTCCTGCACTTCGCGTCGGGCTTCCGGCTCGTCTACAAGCCCCGTTCCCTCGCCGTCGAGGCCGCCTTCCAACGGCTGCTCTCCTGGCTCGACGGCCGGGGCTTCGACCCGCCCCTCCGGACTCTCGAGGTGCTCGATCGCGGCGACCATGGCTGGGTGGAGTTCGTGAACGCCGCGCCCTGCTCCTCGCGCGAGGAGGTGCGCCGCTTCTACCTCCGCCAGGGCGGCTACACCGCCCTGCTCTACCTGCTCGATGCCACCGACTTCCATCACGAGAACCTGATCGCCTCCGGGGAGCATCCCGTCCTGGTGGATCTCGAGACGCTCTTCCACCCCTCCGTCCGCGGGCGCGAGCTGCGCGGCGTCGAGCGTCTCCCGGGTGCGCCGCTCGGCGAATCGGTGCTCAAGAGCGGCCTGCTGCCCCAGCGCACCTGGGGCACCCGGGACAACCCCGGGGTGGACATCAGCGGTCTCGGCTCGCGTCCCGGGCAGCTCACCCCGCAGGCCTTCCTCATGCCCGTGGAGCGTGGGACGGACCGCATGCGCTTCGAACGCCGGCAGGTGGAGATCTCCGGCTCCAACAACCGTCCGCGGCTGGAGGACGCGGAGGTCCACCTGCTCGACTACGCCGGTGAGCTCTCCGAGGGCTTCTCCCGCATGTGCCTCCTGCTCCAGCAGCAGCGCGAGGCGTTGCTGGCCGGGGACGGTCCGCTCGCCGCGTTCTCCGAGGCCACGGTGCGCGTCATCTTCCGCCACACGGCGGGCTACGGCACCCTGCTGCTCGAGGGCCTCCATCCCCATGCGCTCGGCGATGCCCTGGAGCGGCAGCGCTTCCTCGACAACCTCTGGAAGGGCGTCGACGAGCGCCCGTTCCTGGAACGGCTCGTCCCCATCGAACTGGAGGATCTCTACCGGGGAGACATTCCCCTGTTCACCACCCGGGCCGGCTCGCGTCACCTGTGGACCAGCTCGGGCCAGCGCCTCGACGACTTCTTCGAGGACACCGGCCTCCAGCGGGTCCAACGCCGTCTGGCGAACCTGTCCTCCTGGGATGTCGAGCGCCAGCGGTGGATCCTCCACCGCACACTGGACGTCATCCGCCTGGCGGAGCCCGGGGGCGAGCGTCCCTCCTACCGCGTCGAGGAGCCCGACGCGCCCGCGCGGCGCGAGGAGTTGCTGGCGGCGGCCCGGCGCATCGGCGAGCGGCTCGTCGGGCTGTCCCTCTCCGGACCGGAGGAGGCCCACTGGCTGACGCTCGAGTACGCGGATCCCGGCGGGTGGAGGCTCGCACCGGCCGGCCCCGACCTCTACCAGGGGCTCGCGGGGATCTCCTTGTCCCTCGGATATCTGGGCGCCGTCACGGGCGAGGCGTCCTTCACCCGCACGGCCCGCCTGGCCCTGCGCGCCCAGGCCCTGCAGATAGAGCAGGATGCCTCGCAGGTGCGGGGGCTCGGCATCCTCAATGGCTGGGGCGGCGTCCTCTACGGCCTCACCCACCTCGGGGTGCTGTGGGGGGACGCGCGGCTGCTCGACCAGGCCGAGCGTTACCTGGAGAAGCTTCCCCCGTTGATCGCCGGAGACGACATCCTGGATGTCGGCATCGGCTCGGCGGGATGCCTCATCGCGCTGCTGGCGCTCGCCGAATACCGGCCCTCGGAGCTCCTGTGGCGAACGGCACGGGCCTGTGGAGAGCGCCTGCTCGACTCCGCCCAGCGGCAGACACGGGGCATGGGGTGGTTGATTCCCCTGGCGGGCCATCGTGCCCTCGCTGGAATGTCCCACGGCGCGGCGGGAATCGCCCTGGCCCTGCTCCGGCTCGCGGCGGCCACGGGCGACGAGCGCTTCCACCGGATGGCGCTCGAGGGTCTCGAGTTCGAGCGGGGACTGTTCTCCTCCTCGGAGCGCAACTGGCCGGACCTGCGCGCGGGTGCCGCGGAGGAGGCGGGCCCTCACGGGGGTGGAACCCACTTCATGACGGCGTGGTGCCATGGCGCACCCGGTATCGGGCTGGCCCGGCTCGCGGGACTGCCCCAGCTCGACGACGCCCAGGTGCGTGAGGAGCTCGCCGTGGCCACCGCCACCACACTCGAGCGGAGCTTCGGACAGAATCACAGCCTGTGCCACGGAGACCTGGGCAACCTCGACTTCCTCCTGGAGGCGGCGAGAAGCCTCCGGGACGAGTCGCTGGAGCGACGGGTCTACCGGCTGGCCCGGGGCATCCTGCGCGGCATGGACGAGCAGGGATACCTGTTCGGGCTGCAACGCAACCAGGAGACCCCCGGCCTGCTGGTGGGGCTCGCGGGCATCGGTTTCGGACTGGCACGGCTGGCCGCGCCGGAGCGCGTGCCCTCGGTGCTCGCGCTCGCCCCCGCCAGAAGGAATCCTTGAGCTGTCCCCGCCTCCCTGCGGGGCATTCCCGAAGCCGAGGGTTGGCGTCTTCGGGAACTACCACCCCCAACCCTCAACAGAGGAGCACCCCCATGAGCATGTCCAACAAGGAGCACATCCTCCGCGCCTGGCGCGATGCCGAGTACTTCAACAGCCTGTCCGCCGAGGAGCGCGCCGCGCTGCCCTCCAACCCGGCCGCGCTGCTCGAGCTGGACGAGAGTGCCCTGAGCAACGTGAGCGGTGGCGGCATCACGGGCGAGCCCACCTCGGCGTACTGCACGCCGTGTCCGCCGAAGTACTGCTACTGATTCCCGGTCCCTGACGGGACCCCTGGGGAATCGCCTCTCGACGGCGGTTCCCCTTTTTTATCGCTCCACGCCTACCTCGCTGGGGATGGAGACGAGCAGGCCCCCCCGTGCCCGTCCGCGAGGCTCGCGGGTGCCGGGCTCGAAACATCCAGTCACCAAGGCTGCCAGGAGACCTCCCCGGTGGCGGACGCCGGTGCGAGACCCAACCTTGAGCACAGGGTGCGACTCGTCATCCGCCGTGAGGCCAGCCGCGCAACCCACCAGTCCGATGGAGCAGCCCTCGCATGAGCAGCGATCCTTCCGCCAATCTCTTCGCCCGGGGTGGCGAGATGAGCTCGCTCCTCCAGAACCTGGAATGGGCGCGGACGACGCTCGGTCCCGAGCACCAATGGCCGCCGCTCCTCCGCACCGCCGTCAGCATCTGCCTCAGCCAACGCTTCCCCACCCTCGTCTTGTGGGGGCCGGAGTTCGTACTGGTCTACAACCATGGGTACACCTCCATTCTGGGAATGAAGCACCCCTCGGCGATGGGCAAACCCTTTCGCGAGGTCTGGCCGGAGGTCTGGAGTAATCTGGAACCCCTGCTCAAGGGGGTGGTCTCCACGGGAGTCGCATCGTGGTCGGAGGACCTGCCGCTCCAGCTCCATCGCAGAGGGTTCCAGGAGGAGACCTATTTCACCTTCTCGTTCGCCCCCCTGAGTGACGACGAGGGGAAGATCCGCGGAATCTTCTGCTCGGGAAACGAGACCACGGAACACGTCATCACCGAGCGCCGGCTGCGGACCTTGCGTGAGCTGGGAGAAGCCGCTCTGGGCGCGAAGACCGTGGAGGAAGCATGTGCCGCGAGCGCCCGCTCGATGAGCAACAACACCGCGGACATCACGTTCTCGGCGCTCTATCTGACGGCGGAGGAGTCGACACACGCGCGGCTCGTGAGTACCTCGGGACTCCAGGAGGGCCAGTCCCTGAGCCCCGCCGAGATTTCGTTGAGCGACGAGAACGCACTCTGGCCCCTGGCGAAGGTCGCGCGAAGTTGCTCCACGGAGCTCGTCACGGAGTTGCCGCGGCAGCTCGGCGCCCTGCCAGGAGGTGTCTGGCCCGAGCCCACACGGACCGTGCTGGTGTTGCCCATTTCCCGCGGGGAGCAGAAGTGCCCCCATGGCTTTCTCGTCGCGGGCACGAGTCCACGCCGGCCCCTCGACGCGCGCTACCGGACCTTCTTCGAGCTGGCCGCGGGGCAGATCGCCGTCGCGGTGGCGAGTGCCCGCTCCTACGAGGAGGAACGCCGGCGCGCCGAGACCTTGATGGAGCTGGATCGGGCCAAGACGACCTTCTTCAGCAATGTGTCACATGAGCTCCGAACCCCCCTGACCCTGATGCTCGGGCCGCTCAAGGACGCGCGAGCATCCCCGGAGAAGGCGCTCCGAGGTGAGGCCCTCGAGGTCGTCATTCGCAACGGTGAGCGCCTGCTGCGGCTCGTGAACAACTTCCTCGACTTCTCGCGCATCGAGGCGGGACGCGCCGATGCTCACTACGCGCCCACCGCGCTCGACACCCTGACAGCGGAGTTGGCCAGCAGCTTCCGGTCCGCCACGGACCGCGCCGGGCTGGGTCTCGTCGTGGACTGCCCGCCCCTGTCCGAGCCGCTCTACGTCGACCGGGACATGTGGGAAATGATCGTCCTCAACCTGGTGTCGAATGCCTTCAAGTACACCTTCGAGGGCGGCGTCACCGTGCGGCTGCGTGAGACGGCGCGGCACGCCGTCCTCGAGGTGGAGGACACGGGGACGGGCATTCCAGCCAACGAGCTGCCCCACCTCTTCGAGCGGTTCCACCGCGTGCGAGGAGCACGCTCCCGCTCCTTCGAGGGGAGCGGCATCGGGCTGGCCCTCGTGAAGGAGCTGGTCAAGCTCCACGGAGGGACCATCGCGGTCGAGAGTCAGGTGGGCCGGGGCTCCCGGTTCACGGTGTCCATCCCGCGTGGTTCGGCGCATCTCCCGAAGGAGAAGCTCCAGGAGAAGCCGCTGGCTTCCACCGCGACAGGCGCCGGGAGCCACGTTCAGGAGGCGCTCCGGTGGTTGCCCGAAGGCGAGAAGGAAGAGCCTCTCCGCGCGTCCCAGACCCCAGGCCCCTCCCCCCCCAGGGTGGAAAACCCCTCCGGCCTGGTGCTCATCGTCGACGACAACGCGGACATGCGCGACTACCTGCGGCGTGTCCTCGCTCCCCATTTCCAGACCCAGAGGGCGGCGGACGGACTCGCCGCGCTCGAGGCCGCGCGCGAGCAACGCCCGGACGTCATCGTCACCGACGTGATGATGCCGGGCCTGGACGGGCTGGGGCTGGTCCAACGGCTCCGCACGGAACCGGACCTGCGCGCCATCCCCATCATCCTGCTGTCCGCCCAGGCGGGTCCCGAAGCCGCCGTGGGCGGGCTCGATGCGGGAGCGGATGACTACCTCTCGAAGCCGTTCTCCGCCCGGGAGCTGGTCGCGCGAGTACGCTCCAACCTCGAGCTCTCGAAGATGCGCCGGGAGCTCTTCCGCCGCGAGGCGCTCGAGGCCAACCTCCGGGAAGCCATTCAGGCCCGGGACGAATTCCTCTCCGTGGCCAGCCACGAGCTGAAGACACCCCTGACCCGCTTCCGCCTCCAATTGGAGCTCGTGGGGCGAGGCTTGAGCGAGGAGAGCCGGGCGCGCGTCGGAGCGCGGCTCGAGACGGCCGGCCGGACCGTGCAGAGCCTGGCCTCGCTGGTCGAGACGCTCCTGGATGTGTCGAGGATCAACACCGGCCAGCTCCACCTGTACCTGCGCGAAGTGGATTTGAGGGAGCTCGTGACCGAGGCGGTCGAGGCCATGAGGGACGAGGCTGCACGAGCTGGCAGCCCCCTCACCTTCCAGGGGAATACCGCCATCGTGGCGAGGTGCGACCCTTCGTATATCAGCCAGGTCATCAGGAACCTGCTGTCCAATGCGGTGAAGTTCGGACCAGGCAGGCCCGTGGAGGTGAGCCTCGGAGTGCAGGGAGGCACCGCCAGGGTAACAGTGGCGGACCATGGCATCGGCATCGCTCCGCAAGACCGCGCCCGCATCTTCGAGCGGTTCGAGCGCGCTGTCTCCTCACGCCATTACGGCGGGTTCGGCCTGGGGTTGTGGATCGCCCGGCAGGTGGTGGAGGCACACTCCGGGCACATCCGGGTCCTCCCCACCCCCGGTGGAGGCGCCACCTTCACCCTGGAGTTGCCACTCGCCGCCGCCACGGCGCGACCGGAGAGCCGGGCTCCGTAGTCGGGGCGACATTACTACCGGAGTGCATCAGCGCTCCCGTGGGAGGGGAACGTGACGCCGTCGAAGCGCTCGATCCGGGCTGGATCTTCCTGGCCCCTCAGTTCGAGCGTGAAGGTGCCCCGTGCCTCGCTCTCCGCCGCCTCCACCTCCACCACGACCTGGCGCTTCTGCCCCGGAGGAATGGACTCCCATGGCCAGACACCGAGCGCCTTCAATTCCTTGCGCTTGGGGCCCACCAGCGCCGCACCGGCGGGCGTCCAGGGCGTCTTGCCGGTGTTTGCCAATTCCTGTTTCACGGCCAGCCGCACCATGCCGGTTTTCTCGCCCTCGTGGTAGGTGTCGGAGCGGTAACTGCTCGCGTACGCGCTGGTGACGGTGTTGCCTGGACGCGAGGTGACGCCGACGCCTAGATCTCTATAGGCAACGCCCCCTTCGCCCATGCGTCCCTGGGCGATGAGGCCCGTGAGTCCCACCTGCCCGCCGCACTCAGCCTGGAGGCGAGCCATGCCCTCCCGGCACTGTCGAGCTTCCGCCCGTGCCTGCTGCTCGCCCTTCCGGTAGGAGGCCAGTGTGCGCGGGTGGCGTGTCACCTCCACCTGCCGTTCGGCCTCGGAGGGGTGCACCACCAGTTGGAAGGTGACGCTCGCCGGGGCCGCACCGTCCTGGAAGTGGACTGTTACCGGAACACGCTCCCCATCGCGAAGCGCCTCCGTGGGGACGAGAGTGACGCCGAGTTCCCCCTCTATCACCCGGAACCGCTCCCGAGAGGCCAGTTCCACACGCGCCAGCTTCGAGTCGAAGAACAGGCTGGTGGACAGTTCCGGGTGGATGCACACCTCCAGGCGACTGTCTGGAGCATCCGCTTGCATCTCGATGTTGCGCGTGCCCGTCTCACAGTCGGGGAGCGGGGTTCTTGTGGCGGCCTCAGCGGGGACGGTGAGCAGGACGAACCCCAGGACGGCGGCGGAGGACAGGGCGAACACGGTGCGGGGAACCTCCAGGGATGTGGATGAGACCGGAAAAGTGGGCCTCTACCACACCTCCCGCCCGGTAGTGCACGGCGGCCGCTATCGACAGATACTCCGTCGGTCTATTCGAAGTGGTCCACGACCTCCACCTCCGCGATGGGACTGACCAGTATGTTCTCCGGCGTGCTGCCGGGGTAGATGCGCGTGCCGGGCTCGCCGCGGTAGCCCAGTCGTAGGCAGACCTCGTAGGTCTCCCCGGTGGGCGTGCGGGCCTCGGTGAAGAGGCCGTACACGCGATTCTCTCCGAAGTAGAGGCGCCCGTAGAGGACGGTCATGTGCGGCAGCTTTTCCCCCCAGAGACCGATCACTCGAAACGGGGTGTCCTCGCGCACGGGAATGGCTCTGCCCCGCACATCGGAAAAGTCACCGCTGGTGGCATCTCCGATGTCGAGGCCGAGCGTACGGGTCATGGTCTCCACGGCACCGGCAGGGCACTCCTGGGGTGGAGGCATCGGGCGCACCGGCGGCACCTGCTGCTGCGCACCGAGACAGGCCTGCAGGGCGGCTCCCGTCAGACCCAGACACACGTTGCGCGCCACGGCCCCCGCGCTGGACTGCGTTTCACGCTGAGGGCCGTTCGTCCTCTGCTTCTGCTGCTTCTTCACGGGAGCTGTGTCCTTTCCGGACGCCGCGGGCGAAGCGGCGGCCGCGAGGGGAGGCTCCACCGGCGGCGGAGTCGCGGCCCGTGCAGATTCCGGCGGTGACTCCGAGGGCGCCACTTCCTGGCCAACACCGGCCTTCCGCGTTGGAGACCCGGCGGGCGACGCGATGGGTGAGAAGCCGGCGAGCCATGCGCCGCCCAGCATCATCAACCCCAAGCCCACACCCGCCCAGGGAGCCACACGCCGCACGCGTGCCCACCGTTTGTCCTTGCCGGCCGCACGCGCCCCACCGCGCAGTGGCACCTTCCAGGACTCGTCCGGCCAGGCCCTCAGTGTCTCCAATGCAGTGCACAACGCCACCGCGCCCGGGTAGCGATCCTCGGGCTTCTTCTCCAGAAGCCGCAGGCACACCGCTTCCACGGCCAGGGGGACGCGCGGGTTGACGAGGTGCGGCGGCAGCGGCGCCTGGTGCAACACGGCCTCCACGTCCACGCCTCCGCGCTCGCCCAGCAGGAAGGGGTCTCTCCCCGTCAGCAGCCGGTAGAAGACGACTCCCAGCGCGTACAGGTCATCTCCCACCCCGGCCCGGTAGTGCGCCCCCTGCACGTCCTGGTTCTCCCGGCCGAAGCGCCACGCCTCGGGGCTGCGGTAGCGGGGCGTGCCCGGGGGAAACAGTCCCTCGGTGAGGGTGGGCGCCCCCTCGTAGTAGCCCACCCCGAAGTCCACCAGCACCGCCTGCCCGTCACTCTTGCGCACCAGGATGTTGGCCTCCTTCACGTCCCGGTGCACCACCCTGGCCTCGTGCACCACCGCCAGGGCCCGTGACACCTCCAGCACCCTGTCCACCACCTGGTGCGTGTCCACGGCGTGCTCGCGCGCCCAGACGTCCAGCCTCACTCCGTCCACCAGCTCCTGCTTCACGAAGACGAAGCGGGGGTCCTTGTCGGGCCAGCTGCCCGCGCCCAGCACCCGCGCCAGGTTGGGGTGGTGCAGGCGCGAGCCGATGAGGGCCTCGCGCCAGGCTCTATCCTCGCCCTTCTCCAGCGGAATCATCTTGAGGGCGGAGCGGTGTCCTTGGGGGCCACGCACCTGGTACACGGTGCCGAAGCCGCCCGCGCCCAGCACGGCCTCCACCACGTCACCCGCGATGAGCGTGCCGGGCGGCAGTGGCGGCATGTCGAGCGCACTCATGGCCGGAGGTCTCTGGAACAGGGGAATGCAGATGTGAGGTCATGGGACTACCTCCCAGAACCTCAACTTAGCAGGTTATGCTCGGGGAGTGCCGCTCCAGAAACACCGCCTTCGCGATACCCCTACACGTCAGAACAGCTCCGACTCCTCAGCGACTCCTGGTCATGAGCCTCGGCCTTCTGCTCTTTTCTTGGAGTACGACCCGGTCTTCGCTCCCCTCCCCTACGATCGTCCAGGAACTTTCCCACCTGAAATTCGTCATCAAGGAGACGCCGTAGTGTTCCCTGGTGTTCCTTCCCAACCCCCAATCGCGGTGGTGGAGCCATGACATCCTCCACCCTTCTTTCAGATTCATACGAGTTGGTTGGAAAGCTCTGGAGCGAGACACAGTCACCTGAACGGGCGCGCATTCTGGGGCTCGCGCGAGATGCGGTCCGCTTCGTTTTCTCTACCGGCCAACGGTATCACTTCGCGGACTTCCGCAGAGCCATCCCCTCTGGCGTTCATACGCCCTCGACAGCGTCTATCTCCCAACACCGCACAGCCGACACCGTTGAGCCACCTCGAGATGGCATCTTGAGTCTCGAAGAACGCATGAACAAAACGGTGGGCTTCTTCACGAAGCTTCGTGATGAGACCGATTCCGCCGAAGAGAAGGAGCGGCTCCAGGTCCATCTCGATGCACTCCATTTCATTGATTCGACCGGACAGCACAAAGCCTTCAGTGAGTATCTCGAGCACGTCGAGGCCGGTGCACCGCCTTATGTCATTGCCTCTTTCGATACGAGAGAGGAGGCGGAAGCCTGGCTCAGGACTCACCCCAGTCCTCCCGACTTCGCCCAGGTGCTGATTGCGAACGGCTATTACGAGGTGATCCATGACCGTGAAACGAACGCCCGTCGCCTGCCGCACAGCCGCAGTCTCGAGTACTACCTCGCGGAGTTCCAACAGGAGGAGCCGCCCATCGCCACCGCGTCTTTCGCCAGCCTCGAGGAAGCAGAAGATTGGCTGACGGCACAAGCCGAGCCAGCCAGATGGACGTGGGTGTCAGTCGCAGGTGAGATCTACCTCGCGGTGTATCATCCCAATATCGGCCACCGGGCCCTCTACCCTCTGTCCATGGTCAGGGGTTACGAGCTGCCACCCGATGCACCTCAGGGGGAGTGAGTGTTCGGTAGCTACGGTAGAGCCACATAACCAGGGCAACCCCACCTTTGGCTGACTCAATCGCGCAAGGAGTCCTCCGAAGCATTCATCCATCTGGGCATGATGCGGCTCATGCTCCGCCGCCCTGCCTGATTGTTCCTATTCAACACCCTCTCAGCTTGTCATTTTCCGGTAACAACTCCGGCACAGCGGTTTGTTCATGGTGGCTGTGAACTCCTTGCCGCAGCCATGACAGAAGCTGTCTTCGTAATCCGCGTTCTCGTACTCGGCCCACTTCTGGAAGTCGTCCCAGCAGTATGGCTTGTCTGGGTTGAGTTCGATGGCCATGGCGCACCGGATGCAGAACCCATCCATTCCAGGCGGAGAGCGAGAGCGATCCACCTGCTTGGCACTTCTGGCGGAGCGAGTGTCTCCACTGGTCTTGCCGCCAAAGCGTTTCTGGATGTCCTCGCGAGATAATATGTGCGGCTCGATCTCCTGGCTGATGAATTTCCGCACCTGGGCCACGTCCGCAGGGTCCTGCGACCAAAGCCCCACCTCGATGCTGGAGAGAAACGAGGAAGACAGCAGGTTCAACGAGGAGATGATGACCTCGGACTCCGACCAGTACAGCTTGGCATGAAGCTTCGGGAGCAAAAAGAACTTCAAGCCCCGCGCGACGAGTTCCTGAAGGTATTCACCAAAGGTCCGGGTGAAAGACTGTAGGTCGTCATCGAGCCGGAAGAACAGAGTCACAGAAACCTTGTTGTTCAACGCGGCTCGTATGGCCTGCCCGATCCGGTCCTCTCCTCCCAGCGTGACATAGGGAGAAACGAGCAACACCTGCTTACGCGCGTTCTTGATGAGCGAGACAAGCCGGCTAATGGTTTCGTCGGTGTTCAGTAGGGTCAGGTTCACGTTGTCACCATGTTCGAACATCCCTGTTTGCAATCTCAAGCACTTGAGTTTACCCCTGCACCAAGTGTCGGACGGCTCTTCGAACATGCATTGCTGCGTAGAGATTGATCGAATCTTGGCGCTCAGTCGCTCCACACAGCGCTGCGGTCGAGCCTGCCCCCTGCGGAAGGGAACCTACGCGGAGACGGTGCGCGACACCTGCTGCGGCACGCCGGGCAGCATCGGCGCCGGGTTGAGCGCGAGGATGAGCAGGCTGCGCACGGCCTCGGTGAGGTCCTCCCCCACGCTCGCCGCTCCCGCTGGAGCCCCCTGGAGCTCCGCGGGTACCGGATGGCCCACCACCACCACCGGCATCCGGATGTCCCAGGCCAGGAAGTACGCCAGCTTCACCGCCGCTTCCGACGTGTCGAACAGCAGCGCCCCTACCCCTCCCGCGCTGAAGGGCCTCCACAACGGCCTCGCCGCCTCCGCCGGTGGCAGCACGCAGAAGTCCAGGTGCAACAGCTCGTTCAGGTCCAACCGCCCCAGCGTGCCGAAGCCGCTCTTCACCGCCGTGGGCTCGGCCGCCACCGCCGCGATGTCCGGCAACTGCGACAACAACCGCCGTGCCACCGACGGGCCACTGCCGCAGACGAAGACCTTCGCCGTCGCCTCTCTCGTGGGGCCCTTGCCCCGAAGAATGCGTCCGCGCAGCGCGTGCAGCTCGGCGGGGCCCATCAGCGGTCCGCCCTCGTCCCGCTCGCCCTCCGCCATGCGGGCCACGCCCTTCTGCAGCAGCGTGTGCAGCACGCCCACCACTTCCAGGTCCGTGGCCGGCGCCAGGTCCAATACCTCGCCCAGCGCCCTCGGCTGGCGCAGCAGCTCCACCACCTGCGCCGTCACCGGGTGCTGATCCTTCGTCAGGTCCGCCTCCGGCGCGAGCACCAGCCTCGTGTTGCGCGGCGGCAGCCCCGGCAACAGCCGGTTCACCTCGTCCGCCTGCCGCATCGCCTCCAGCAGCGCGTCGTCCATCGCCCGCTGGATTCGCGCCTTCCCACTGTTTCCTCCCGGCGCGAAGGTGAACGTCCCCTCCGACCACACCAACAGCCGGAAGAGCGCCTTCTCTCCCTCGGCCCGCCCCACCCTCGCGTTCGCCGGGCGGCCCTCCACCACCACGATCTCCCCTCGCTCGTTGCCCCGCTCCAGCGTCAGCTTCCCGCTGCGCTTGTTCATCCCGAGGATCTGCATCAGATCCGGAATGCTCAGCTGGCTCAGCGAGCCTTCGATCTCCTGCGCCTCGCTCTTGAGGTCCTTCGCCGCCTCGTTGCGGCGGAAGACGTGCTCGATGCGCGAGAGCACCTCGTCGATGTTGAAGGGCTTGCGCAGGAAGCCGTCGCGCAGGCCCCGCATCCGGTCCGCCTCGAACTGGCCGGTGGACACCACCACGGGGATGTCATCCGTCCGCGGGTTCGTGCGCAGGATGTTGATGAAGGTGCGCGCGTCCAGCAGCCGGCACGCCTCGTCGAACAGGATGAGGTCCGGGTGCCGCAGCACCGACACCTCCAGCGCCCTCGAGCCGTCCGGCGCGTAGTGCACCTGGTACCCCTTGGTGCGCAGCGCCCTCGACAGCGGGCGGACCGACTCGAGGTCGGGATCGGCGATGAGGATCTTTCGAACCTGGGCCATGGGCGCTCCCTACCGGGTCAGTACGGCTGCAGGTCGTACTCGGACTGCAAGCGGGTGATGAGTCCGTCCACCACCGAGGTGTCCGACGAGTGGAATCCCCACGTCGCTCCGAGCCCCCGGCGCTGGATGAGCGCGTACGCCGCGTTCTCCGACAGCCAGAGGATGAACTCGTGCCGGCTCATGCGCTCATCTCCCTCCAGGAAGACCGGCGTGAGCGCCGGGTGCGACTCCAGGTCTCCCCGCCGCCCCAGCAGGTACACCCGCGAGGACATGTCCGCTGGCGCCGACTCCAACCCCAGCGCGATGGGCAGATCCGCGCGGATCTCCGGGCCTCCCACGTACAGCAGCCCGCGCGAGCTCGGGTCTCGCACCAGCTCGCGGGCGATCTCCGCCTGGAGCTCGTCGAAGAGCACGTCCGACACCTTCCCCCGCCGCGAGGGCTCCGCGCTCTCCTCCACCGGCAGCTTCGGGCTGGAGGCGTTGCCGAGCAGCAGGTCCACCTCGTCCCAGAAGGGCAGCGTGTCCAGCATCAGCTTGCGCTGCAGCGAGCAGCGGCGCTCCTCCATCCGGCGGCGGCAGCGGTGCACCAGCTCGTCGAAGTCCTCGCCGTCCTTGGGGAAGGTGCTCGCCCCGCCCACCAGCGCCAGCGGCAGGCGCGCCTCCACCTCCTGCGCCTCCGGCTCCGCGCGCACCGCGTCCAACGCCCGCCGCACGAACATCATCGCGCCGAAGAAGTCCGTCTCCGGCAGCAGCAGGTAGAACTCCTGGTCGCTCGCCTTGGCGATGACGTCCGAGTCCCGCACGATTCGCGAGAACGCCTTGATGATGCCGCGCACCGCCAGCTTCGCGTCCGCCATCCCCAGGCGCATCCGCACCAGCGGCAGGTTGTCCACGGAGAACGTCAGCAGCGAGAACGTCCGCCCGTAGCGCCGCGCCTTGTAGATCTCCTTGGAGGCGTAGTCCGTGAAGTAGCTGAGGTTGTAGGCGGCGGTGTCCCGGTCCCTCAGGCCCAACCGCTGCAGCGCCTGCACCCGGCGGCCGTTCTTGATGCCCACCGCCGCCGAGTCACCGAGAATCTTCGCGTAGCGCACGTGCTCGGTGCGGAAGTCCCCGGCGAGCGGGTCCGACAGCTGCGCCAGGCCCATGATCTCCCCGCTGATGACGAACGGGACGTAGAGCACCGGCGAGCGCTCGTCGCGGGCGATCCACGGCATGGCCTCGCGCAGGCGGTTGCCGAGCGGCCCATCCGGGCTCATGCGATCCGCGAGGAACTGTCTGTCCAGCAGGCCCCGGTAGGCGCGCAGGACCAGGTGCCCCCGGTCATCGGCGATCCACAACGCGGCGCTCTGGGCATCGCAAACGGAGGCGAGCTCGGCGGCCACGCGCTCCTGGAGCCACTCGAGGTCCGGCTGCGACAGGAACTCCAGGCAGCGCTGGTGGAGGTTCTGGTAGCGCGCGAACTCCAGGTTCTCGGTCTGGAGCTGGGTGCGCTCGTGGCGCAGCTGGGCGCGCTCCATGGCTCGCTCGACGGCCAGTTGCAGATCCGCCTCCTCGATGGGCTTGGTGAGACAGTCGGCCACCCCCGCGCGCAGGGCCATGGTCGAGCCCTTCACGTCCGTGCGCTGGCTGACGAGGATGACCTCCTGCTCGGGGTCGCGCTCGCGCAACTTCGTGGTGAGGGCGAAGCCGTCCATCCCGGGCATCACCACGTCGGTGATGACGAGCTCAAAGGAGGTACGCCCCACCTCCTCCAGGGCCCGGGCGGCGCTGTCCACGGTGACGACGCGGTAGCCCCTCCGGGAGAGCATGTCGGAAGCGAGCTGCCGGAAGAAGTTGTCGTCGTCGACGACGAGGATGGGGCCAGCCACGGCGGGGGACTCGACGGGTGGGAAAGGGAAAGAGGAGGTTACCGGCCCGGGAGATCCGGGACAACGCCCGTGAAGACGAAGGCGACGGGCCCCCGGAGGCGGATGTCCGACAGATCCGAGGGCACCCGGATGTGCAGGTCCCCGCCCGGCAGGCTGACCCTCGACCAGGTATCCGCCGGGAGCCGCTGGGCGAGCACCGCCGCTGTGGCCGCCGCGCAGGCCCCGGTGCCGCAGGCCTGGGTGAGGCCACAGCCCCGCTCCCACACCACGACCGTCAGGCCATCCGGGTCCACGCGGACGAACTCGACGTTGGTCCGGTCCGGAAAGCCAGGGTGCCGCTCGAGCGCGGGGCCCAGACGGCTGGCATCCTCCAAGGGCTGGTCGAGCAGGACGAGGTGAGGATTGCCCATGCTGACGGCGTAGCCGCGCAGCCCGGAGTGGCCGGGCACGGGCGCGTCGAGGAACGGCTGGCCGGTGGCTCCCGAGGGCAGGTTGGGCGCGACGAGCCGCGCGGGCCCCATGGAGATGTCCACCAGCGCCACGCCATCCGAGCCGTAGCCCGGCGAGCACACGAGCACCCCCGCCCCGGTCTCCACGTCGATGCGCTCGGGCTTCTCGCCGGAGTGGTCCACGAGGTACTTCACCGCGCACCGCAGGCCGTTGCCGCACATCTCCGCGATGCTGCCGTCGGCGTTGTGCACCACCATCCGCGCGAATCCCGTCTCCGAGGGCAGCAGGGACAGGACGCCGTCCGCGCCAATGCCCAGGCGCCGGTCGCACAGCAGCCGCGAGGCCTCCGCGTCGATGTCCACCCCGGTCTTGCGGCGGTCCAACACGATGAAGTCGTTGCCGAGGCCTTGGTACTTGAAGAAGAACTCTGCCGAAGTGCTCATGGGACCGCTTCAGCCCTGCTCGTCGGGTTTCCGGGCGGCGGGAGCCGCTTCGGGCGACGGGGGCGCTGAGGTGGGTGTGCCCGCCTTGGGGCGGCGAAGCAACTCATTCTTCACCGCGTTCAGCTCAGCGTTGGCTCGCGCATAGATGTCCTGGACCGAGTTGGAGCCCATCTTCGCGGACATGCGCCGCAGGCCCGCCAGCTCGGATTCCTTGCCTTCCAGGAGTCGCTTCTGCTCCGCGATTTGCGCGTCGCGCTCGCCCAGGGTGGCCTGCAAGGTCTCGATATCGCTCTGCAACCGCTCCACCTCCGCGGACAGCTCCAGCACGGCCTCCGAGTCCGAGGGCGGCTGGCGCGCCTGGAGTTGCTGGATCTTCTCCTTCAGCGCGGTCTTGTCGGCCTCCAGCACCTGGATGCGCGCGTTGAGCGCCTCGGCCGCCTGCGCCTGCTTCGCCTTCTCGGAGCGCTCGGTGTCGAGGAACTTCACCGCCTCGGCGGAGGCCGCCTCCAGCGCCGTTATCCGGCCCTCCAGCCGGATGCGGGCCGCGCGCGCCACCGTCAGCTCCGAGCTGAGCCGCTCGCGCTCGGATACGAGCCCCGCCTTCTCCGTCTCCAGCTTCGCGATCTGCTCCTGCACCGACTGCGTGGACGACTCGCGCTCCCGAGCCTGCCGCTCGGCCTCGCTCGCGCGGGCCTCCAGCTCCACCAGCTTCTCCCTCGTGGCCTCCAGCTCGGCCACCTGCTCCTTCGCGGCCTCCAGCTCCGCGGTGGCCTCCGCCAGACGGTTCTCGAGCTCGCTCGCCGAGCGCTCCACCGCCGAGGCCCGATCCCGCTCCACCGCCGAGGCCGCGTGGGCCCGGAGCAGCTCCGAGCGGACGTCGTCGAGCTCGGTGCGCGCGGCCTCGACCTTCTCGCGCTCCTTCTCCAGCTCGCCACGGGCGTCGTCCAGCGCGCTCCGGGCGGTCTCCAGCTCTCCCTGGGCCGTTCCCAGCGCGCTCCGGGCGGCTTCCAGCGCCGCGCGCTCCTCCGCCAGGGCCGACTCCAGCGAGGGCGCCTTGCCCGCGATGCGCCGCGCCGACTCGAGCTGCATGGTGAGCAGCTCCGTCTGCTCGTGCTCCGCGCCGAGCCGGGCCCGGACCTCGGCCACCTCCTTCTGAAGGTGCGCGATGTGCTGGTCCCTGTCCCTCAGCCCCATGTGCGCCTGTTGGAGCGCCATCGAGGCCTGCTGCGCCTGGTAACGGGCGGCATCGAGCTGCGCCACCTGGGCCCGCAGCGCCGCCAGCTCCTGTTCCTTCCTCGCGAGGTCGTCCCGGAGTCCCTCCAACTCCACCCGGACCTCCACGGCATCGCGCTTGCGGGCATCGCGCTCCGCGGTGATGGACTCCTCGCGCGCCCGGGCCTCCGTGAGCCGGGCCTCGGCCTCCGCCAGCTTCTCCTCCAGCTCGTGGGTCCGCGAGTCCAGGCCGGAGGCACGGTGGGACGAGGCCTCGTGCTCGGACCGCAGGCGCTCGAGCTCCTCCTGGAGGGACCTGGACGTGCCGCGCTCCCGCTCCAAGCCCGCCCGAAGCTCCTCGACGAGCCGCAGCTGCTCCGTCAGGTCGGTGCTCAGCTCCTCCGCCTCGCGCCGGACCGTCTCCAGCTCCGAGATCCGGGCCCGCTCGCGCTCGTCCGCGCCGGACCGGGCGGACTCCAGATCCGCGCGTGCATCGGACAGGGCTCGCTCCAGCGTCTCGCGGCCGGAGCGCTCGGACTCCAGCTCGCGCCGGGTCTCCGAGAGCGCGCTCTCCGCCTCCTCGCGCCCCTGCTTCCAGGACTCCGCCTCGGCACGTACCTGGGCCAGCAGCGGGCGCAGCTCCGCGAGCGCGATCTCCGCCTCGGTATGAGCCTCACGCTCCGATTCCAGCTCGGCGCGCACGCGGGACAACAGAGCCTCGACCTCGGCCCGCTGTTGCCGCTCGGTGTCGCGCTCCGTCCGGGCGAGCCCCAGCGACTCCTCGGTCCGCTCCCTGCCCTCGCGCTCCGACTCCAGCTCCGCACGGATGGCCGCGAGCGACTCCTCGGCCTCGGCCCGCTGTTGCCGCTCGGCCTCGAGCTCCGCGCGCACCTGTCCGGAGACTTCCTCCGACTGTCCGTGCTCCTCTCGCGCGGCGTCGAGCTCGGCGCGGACCTCGGCCAGCGAGGCTTCGAGCCCGGCCCGCTGCTCGCGCTCCGTCTCGAGCGAGGCCCGAGCGCGCGTCAGGGCCTCTTCCATCCGGGCCCGCTGCTGGCGCTCCTCCCCGAGCTCTTCCTGGAACCGCGCGCTCTCCTCGTTCGACTGGATGCGCAGCTGCCGCTCCGCGTCGAGTCCGGCCTGGAGCCTCGCGCTCGCCTCCCGGAACTCCTCCAGCCGCCGCTGCTCCGCTTCGAGCCCGGCCTGGGCCCGCGTCAGGGCCTCTTCCACCAGGGCCCGCTGCTGGCGCTCCTCCTCGAGCTCCGCCCGCGCCTGCTCGCGCGCCTCGTCGGCCTCGACCCGCGCCTGCTGCTCCACCGTGATGGAGCCCTGCGTCGCCTTCAGCGCCGCGTCCAGCCGGGAGATCGCCTCCACGTCCGAGGTCCGCACCCGCTCCAGCTCCGCGAGCGTCGCCTCGACCTCCACCACGCGCCGCCGCAGGACGCCTCGCTCATCGGCCCACGCCTGCTTCTGGGCCTGTAGGCCGGCGAGCTCGCGCGCCGCCTCCTCGCGGGCGGCCACCTCCACCCGCACCTGGTTCTCGAGTCCCTCGGCGCGGAGCTCCTGGGCCTCGCGCGCGGCCAGCTCCCGCGCGGCCTCGGCCTCGGCCCGCTCCGTCCTCGCCCGCTCCTCGGCGACCGCCTGGGACAGCCGCTCCTCCGCGAGCCGGCGCTCCTCCTCGTTCGCCGCCGACAGCTCCGCCACGGCGCGATCACTGTCCTCCAGGCGCGCCTGGAGCTCGTGCAGGGCCTGCTCGAGCTGCGCCGCCACCCCACGGGCATTGGCCTCGGCGCGCGTGCGAGACTCCACCTCGGCGGTGAGCTGCTCCATCGTGGCCCGCGCCGCCGTCAGCTCCGTGTCCAGCCCGCGCCACTCGGCCTCGCGCGCGGTGAGGGCCAGCTCCGCCTCCCTCCGGCCCGCCTCCGCGGACGACACGCGCCGGGCGCTGTCCTCCACCTCGCGCGACATGCGCGCCAGGTCCATGTCCTGCGAGCGCAGCAGCGCCTCGGCCGTCTTGCGTGCCTCCTCGACGCGGGCCACCTCCTCCTTGAGGTGCTCCACCGCCGCGAGCGCTGTCGAGTACTGCTCGGCGATGCGCAGCTCTCGCTCACGGGCCGCCTCGGCCTGCCGCCGCAGCTCCTCGGTCTGCTCCCGGGCGCGCTCGGCCGCGAGCCGATCCTTCTCGCGCTCCACCCGCAGGCCCGCCAGCTCGTCCTGCAGCTCGCGCTGGTGGGTGTACGCCTGGGTGAGGCGCTCGCGCGACTCCTCCAAGGTGGTGTTCAGCTCCTCGCGGCGGGCGCGCTCCAGCCGCAGCGCCTCCTGCGCGCCCAGGACCTGGACATCGGCCTCCTTCCGGGAGCGCTCGGCGGACTCCAGCTCCAGCCGCTGCTGGGTGAGGCGCCGGTCCGCGTCCGCCAGGCGCTCCTGCGCCACCTGCAGCTCCAGCTCGGTGCGGCGCAGGCGCGAGGACAGCTCGTCGCGCTCGCGGGCGGACTCGGGGGTGCCGCGCGCCTGCTCCAGCTGCGCGGTGAGCCGGGCCACGTCGTCGCGGGCGATCTCCAGCGCCGGCTTGAGCTGGGTCAGCTCGTTCTCGCGGTCGGTGAGCTCCGCGCGCATCCGGCCGAGGGACTCCTTGAGGCGGTTGGCGCGCTCCTCCCACCCCTTGCCGCGCAGGGCCACCTCGTCCAGCTTCCCGCGGGTGAAGGCGAGCGGCTCGGGCGGCAGTTGCACCCAGGTGGGGTCCACGACGCGGGCGGGCTCCTGGCCGGCCATCACCACGAAGTAGGCGGCCTCGCCACCGCGGATGAGGGTGCCGTCCACCTGGAGGCCATCCCCCTTCTCGAAGGCGAGCTGGTAGCCCAGCACCGGGGCCTGGGTGGCCACCTCCACGTGGGGGAAGTGCGGCGAGAGCGCGTCGAGCAGCTGCCCGTACGTGGGGGGTACGCCCTCCTCCACCTCCATGAGCTGCCAGAGGGCGAGGCCCGCGGTGTTGCGCAGGCCGCCGATGAGGAAGCCCTGACGGCTCACCAGCCGCGCCAGCTCCGCGAACAGCGCGGGGGCGCGCACGTAGGGGGCGAGGTCCGCCACGAACACCAGGTCGAAGCTGCCGGGCTCGAGGTCGTCGTAGACGTTGGCGCGGTAGCGCAGCGAGGGGCCACCATGGGCCTTCTGGGCCGCCGACACCGCCGCGAGGTCCGCGTCGCAGGCCACCACGGTGCGGGCGCCGCGCTCCAGGAGGAAGCGCGCGCTCTCACCCCCGGTGGTCGCGACGGCGTCGACCTCCAACACGCGGCGGCGCGCGAAGAGGCTCTCCGCGAAGATGTACCGGGGCAACAGCTCGCTGGTCCCCAGGCGGCGGAATGTGGGATGCATGAGGTCGGTCGTCCGAGTATAGCCCTGGGGACGGTTGTCCCAAGGAAAGCGTTGGGGCCAGGAAATCGCCCCGCCGCCCGGACGTCTGGGGAGCGAGCGACATGAATCCCATGATGAACCCGCAGCAGCAACGACCGAGCTTCGGCCGCAGGGCCACGAGCGCCTTCACCCGCCTGCTCGTCACCCTCCTCATCCTGGCCCTGGGCGGGGCCGTGGTCTTCCTCCTCTCACAGCTCAACGCCCGCACCTTCACCCTGGCCCTGGAGAACGGGCAGGTGGTGGTGATGAAAGGCCGGATGCTGCCCACCGGAGCGGTGCCCTACCGGCCGGGGGATCCGCGCCTGGCGGACGCCTACGCGCCCATCGCCGTCGAGGGACGGGACGTCTCGTCCCTGGTGGAGCAGAAGTTCACCGAGCGCGACGAGCTGGACCGGGCCCTCTTCCCGGTGCTGGAGGGGCTGGCGCGGCCGAAGGTGCAGTCGGACGATCCGGCCCTGCTGGAGAAGGGCCTGTACTACCTGCGGCGCGCGGACCTGCTCTCCGGGCTGACGCAGGAGCAGCGTCACTCGCTGGAGACGATGAAGGCGGATGTGGCCTTCTTCCAGGCGAGGCAGAAGTTGGAGGAGGCGCGCCGGGACGTGGCGGAGGCGCTGGCGCAGCTGAAGCTGGCGGCGGAGAGCCGGAACCGGAACACGCAGCGGGCCAACCAGCTGCTCACCACGGTGGGACCGGCGGCCCAGGCGCTGGACAAGGCCCTGCGGGCCGTGGATGGCAGCCTGGGCGAGACGCCCATCCCCCCACCGGCTCCCGAGGGACAGCAGGCGGCGCAACCCCAGGCACCCGGGACACAGCCGGCGCCGGCGGCACCGCGGCAGGAGCAGGGGGTACAGACCACCGACAGCCAGACGCAGCAGCGCCCCGAGGGGACGGGCACGGCACGCTGAATCCGCTCCCCGGTGCGGTATACCTGCGGCCCCCACGAGGAGACGCCGCATGACGATGACCCCGGTCCCCCCCGAGATGAAGAGACTCGAGCCCTTCGAGATGGCCCTGCGGGAGACGGGCATGGGCTACCCGGAGGTCACCGAGGACTTCCCCTGGGGGCACCGGACGCTCAAGGTGAAGGGCAAGGCCTTCGTCTTCCTGACGCTCACGGCCGAGGGACTGTCGCTCTCCGTCAAGCTGCCGCAGTCGAACAGCGCGGCGCTGATGATGCCCTTCGCGACGCCGACCGGGTACGGGCTCGGCAAGAGCGGCTGGGTGTCCGCCCTGTTCGGCGCGCGCGACACGCCCCCGCTCGAGCTGCTGCGCCAGTGGCTCGCCGAGAGCTACCGCGCCGTGGCCCCGAAGAAGCTCGCGGCGCTGCTCGAGGGTGGGCAGGAGGCTGCTCCCGGCAAGACCAAGAGCGCGCCGGCCCGGAAGTCCACGCCGGCCGCCACGAAGAAGCCCGCCACGAAGAAGACGGCGGCGAAGAAGGCTCCCGCCCGCTCGCGCTCCACTTCCACCGCCGCGAAGAAGACCTCCTCGCGCTCGCGAAGCTGAGACCTACCGGGCCGCGGGGGAGCCATTGATGTAGTCGACTACATCGAAGGTAGTCAAAGGTAAGACACCAAATATAGTCGACTCCATCAAAAGCGCATTTCCTGGCCCCTCACCCCCTGCCGCATGGGAGCACGCGCCCTACCTTCGCGCGCGTTCCGATGCTCCGTGCTCCCGGTGTCCCCAGTGATGGTCCGGCGGAGGTCCTCGCCGAAGCGGCCCGGCGCCTGGGCCTGCGCTACTCCCGCACGCACGTGCGTCAGGTTCTCGGCCACCACGAGCGGCCGGGCTCCCTGCTGGCACTGGTGCAAGGGGCCTCCTCGCTCGGGCTGAAGGCCACGGCGGGCCAGGGCGACCTGGAGACGCTCGACGAGCTGGACGCGGACGAGTTGCCCGCCCTCCTCCATTTCCAGTCCGGAGCACGGACCGGCTTCGGGCTGCTCGAGGCGGTGAGCCCGCCCACCGCCGGGGCTCCCGGCTCCTTCCGCATCTGGGACAGCATCCAGGGTAGCCGCGAGGTGGAGCGTGACACGCTCGCCACGCTCTGGTCGGGAGTGGTGGTCTTCCTGGAGCGGAGCGGCGCTGGCGACCCCGAGCCGGGCTACCTCCGGCACCGTGCGCGGGAATGGCTCCTCGAGGAGTGGAAGCCGGGCACGTCCCTCGCCGGGCCCTCCGCCTCGCCCTGGATGCGCGTGGGACTGGCCACGTTGCTGGGGGTGCTGCTCGTGCTGGCCGTCCTCGCCCAGCCCGCCGGGTTGCGCCTCCCCACCGCGGGGCTGGCCGTGCTCTCGGGAGTGGGACTCGTGGCGGCGCTGGCGGCGCTCTCGTGGACACGGGGCGGCAAGGCCTCCCTGCTCTGCGGAAGTGGAGGCCCCATCGACTGCGAGAGCGTCCTGCTCTCCGAATGGGCCCGCCCCGCGGGAGTGCCGCTGGCCGGACTGGGCACGGCCTGGTTCGGCGCCCTGCTGCTGCTGCTCTGCACCACCGCGCTCGGAGGCGGACCGGCGCCCGCGTGGCTCGTTGGCGCGGCCTTCCTCCCCACCCTGCCCCTCTCCGCGCTGCTGGTGGTGGCACAGGTGCGGATGCGGCGCTTCTGCACCCTCTGCATGGTGGTGCACACGGTGGACTTCACCGGCGCGGCCCTCTTCCTCTTCGGCATGTGGCCCGCGCGGCCCGTCCCGCCTCCCGGGTGGCTCCCCGCCACCCTCCTGCTGCTGCTCTTCCTCGGGTTGCTGCTGTCCTCCACGGTTCCCCACCTCTCCACCGGAGAGGAGGACGCCCACCGCCTCCGGGAGCACGCGCGATTGCTGGACTCGCCACTGGCCACGCTCGCGCGGCTCTCGATGGAACCGAGGCTGCCGCTGGAGGGTGCGTCCCTCGGCCCGAGGCTGGGAGAGGCGGATGCACCACACGTGCTCGTCGTGCTCGCGCACCCCGCCTGTGGCCACTGCGGCCCCGTCTTGGAGGAAGTAGAGGCACTGGTGGCTCGGCACGGAGAGCAGGTGCGCGTCCACCTCGCCCTCGCGCCGATGGATCCGGACGACCCGAGAGACGAGGCGGCATGCGAGGCGCTCGCGGCGGCCGGAGTGGCCTGGGGTGGCCCGGTCTTCCTCCAGCTCTTCCGCGCGGCGAAACAGGACTACGCGCGCCTGCGACGGGCCGGGGAGCCGCTGGCACTCGTGGCCGCCTATGCGGAGCGGGACAGCGCGGAGCTCGAGGACGTACGGGACACCGCCCGAGCCCGGGTGCGCGCGGCCGCGGAGCTCAAGCGGCGCCACGCCCGGGGCCTTCCCTCCTTGTTCCTCGATGGCCACCCCTGCGAGGCGCCCCTGGCCCACGTCGCGACCTGGCTGGACCAGTCGGCCGTACTCGAACTCCTCACGCCCCCGGCGGTCCGCGCCGGTTCCACCCAGGAAGGAGCGCCTGCCCCATGACGACCCGCTCGAAGACCCGCCCCGTGCTGCTCGTGGGCTCCCGCGATGACGCGCACGTCTCGGAGGTGGCACGGCGGCTCGAAGCGGAGGGAGTACAGGCCATCGTGGTGGACACCCTGGCCTTCCCGCAGGAGACGCGCCTGTCGCTGACGGATGACCTCGAGAGCATCTCCCTGGACGGCCAGCGCCTCGAACGGCCCGGCGCCGTCTACCTGCGCGGCTACCACTCCCATCCGATCACCTTCGGCGTGGACGCACGGGAGGCCATGGAAGAGGACTGGCGCACCACGCTCGTGGCCTTCCGGGAGAAGACGACACTGCTCCGGGGGCTCGTGGGCCGCTGGGAGGCGATGGGCGTGCCCATCTACAACCCGCTCGCCGCGGACTGGCGCACGCCCAAGCCGGTGCAGCTCGCGCTCCTGGCGCACGCGGGGCTACCGGTGCCGAGGACACTCTGGACGAACGAGCCGGAGGCGGTGCGCCGCTTCGCCGCGGGCCAGCGCGTGGCGTACAAGCCCGTCGAGGGCGGCGCGGCCACCCGGGAGCTGGGGCCCGAGGATCTCACCGACGCACGGCTCGGCGCGCTGGAGTCCGCGCCCGTCACCTTCCAGGAGCTGATGCCCGGGGAGGACGTGCGCGTCTACGTGCTCGACGGGAAGATCATCGCGAGCCTGCGCATCCTCTCGAGCGCGCTCGACTTCCGGCAGAACGAGGAGCGCATCGACGCCTTCGAGCTGCCGCCCGAGGTGGCGCGTCAGTGCCTGAGGGCCACGGAGGTGGTGGGCCTGCGCTGGACGGGGATGGACCTCAAGCGTGATGCCCGGGGCACGCTGCGCTTCCTGGAGCTCAACGCGTCGCCGATGTTCCTCGGCTTCGACGCGCGGGCGGGCACGGACATCCTCGGCCACCTCGTCCGGACATTGGCCAGGAGCGCCCGCTCGGCTGCCTCCTGAAGCCACGAGCCGCCTGACGCCCGTCATCACGAGGACCGAGCGGCTGGACGAGGAAACCCTCCAGACATCTCTCGGAGTGGAGACCAGCCGACGACCGTTCTCTCTGAGGCAGGCCCCCCTGGGCCTGTTGACCCCGGGAGGCAGGCTTCCGGGGCCTTGACCTCATGGAGGACGTCATGGAGCAGAAGAAGGAGAAGAAGGTCAAGAAGATCAAGGAGCTGTTCGTGCAGGACCTGGCCCGCATCGAAGGAGGCACCGGAGCGGCGCCACCATCGGCGAAACCGCAGTGCCCGGACATCACCACCTTCGCCTGCGGCGAAGAGCCCCCAGGGTGCCAGGCCTGTTAGGCACGCTCCGAAGCACCCGGACCGGTGGGGCCATCCAGGCCCCGCCGGTCCACCCCTCTCAGTTCCACAGCCCCGCGAGCACCGTGCGTGAGGCCACGAGCGCCATCACCCCCAGCGCCACGGCCAACAGCACGAGCACGGGGAGACCCTTCCCGGAGCGGGGGCGCATGACGGCGCGCAGCTCCTCGGTGAGCGTCGGGTCCTCCTCTTCTTCCAGCCTCGGCGTCATTCAACCCTCCATCTGGTTCTCCACGAGCGCGCGGTAGTGCCCGCCCTCGCGAGCCAGCAACTCCTCGTGAGTGCCCTGCTCCACCACCCGCCCGCGCTCGAGCACGACGATGAGGTCCGCCCGGCGCACGGTGGAGAGCCGGTGCGCCACCACCACCACGGTGCGCCCGGCCGACTCGCGCTGGAGCGAGAGGGTGATGGCGCGCTCGGTGGAGGCATCCAGGTGGCTCGTGGCCTCGTCGAGGAAGAGCACGCGGGGGTTGCGGTAGATGGCGCGCGCGAGCTGAAGGCGCTGTTCCTCGCCGCCGGAGAGGCGGATGCCGGACTCGCCAATGCGGGTGGACAGGCCGTTGGGCAGCGCGAGCAGATCATCCAGGCACGCGGTGCGGGCGGCGTGCAGCAGCCGCTCGGGGTCGGGCCGCTCGTCGCCCAGGGCGATGTTCTCCGCGAGCGTGCCGTCGAAGATGTCCGTCTTCTGGAAGACGTAGGCCACCGAGCGGCGCAGGTGCGCGGAGTCGAGCGCCTCGAGCGGGACACCGTCGTAGAGGATGCGTCCCTGTTGAGGACGGTAGAGGCCGTGCAGCAGGTGGGCGAGCGTCGTCTTCCCGGCGCCGGAGCGGCCCACGATGGCGGTCATCTTCCCGGCGGGGAGGGTGAAGCTCACGTCGTCCAGGATGGGAGGCGCGTCGGGCGGGCCGTAGCGGAAGGAGACGTGCTCGAGGCGGATCTCCGGAGCGTGCGCGGACATCGCGGCGGCGCCGGGTGTCGCGGGACCGGAGGGCTCGGGCTCGGCCTCGTAGATGACGTCCACGCGGCGCAGGGAGAGGGCCACGTCCTGGAGGTCGTGCAGGAAGGAGACGAGGTTCTGCAACGGGGTGAGCACGAGGGCGAGGATGGCGAGGGTGGCCACGAGCTGGCCGAGTGACAGGCGCCCCTGGAGGACGAGCCAGGCCTCGTAGAGGAGGATGCCCAGGTACATGGCCTGGTTGATGAAGAGGGTGCCGCCCTGGTGGAGGGTGTCGAGGAGCCAGAGGCGGCGGCTCGCGGCGAAGTCACGGGCCTGGAGACGCTCCCAGGCGGCGCGCATCTGGGGCTCGGCGGCGGAGGCCTTGAGGGTCTGGATGCCGCCGATCATCTGGAGCTCCAGGCGGCTGGCCTCGGAGCCCACGCGGAAGCGCTCGGCGTCGAGGCGGCCGCGGCGCGGCATCAGCACCAGCGTCCAGCCCGCGTAGAGGAGCGCGCTGCCGAGGAAGAAGAGGAAGACGGTGGTGTCGTAGAGGAGCAGCACCACGCCGTAGCCCCCGAGCAGGAAGAGGTCGAGCAGCACGGAGGCGGCGGCGCCCTGGAGGACGCGGCGGATGCGCTGGTGGTCCTCGAGGCGCTTGAGCAGATCTCCCCGGTGGCGCCGGGCGAAGAAGGACAGGGGCAGGGACAACAGCTGCTTCCAGAAGCGGGTGAGCAGCAGCATCGAGTAGCTGCCGGAGAGCAGGAAGAGGGCCGCACCCCGGGCGGCGGTGACGGCCACCTGCCCGAGCAACAGCACGGCCAGACCCACGCCGATGGCGGTGAGCAGGGACACGTTCCGCTGGCCCACGGCCTTGTCCACCAGCCCCTGGACGAGGAAGGGCTGCGCGAGCGCCAGACCCTGAAGGAGGAGCGTGGCGAGGACGATCTGCGCCAGCAGTGAGCGGTAGCGCAGCAGTCCCTGGCCGAAGCGGCGCAGGGCGGAGGAGCGGCGCACGGGCACGTCCGGCCCCACGCGAGGCGCATGGAGGACCGCGGTGGGCTCGAGCAGCAGGAGGACACCGTTCCAGTGCCGGGGCAGCTCGGCGCGAGGGATTCGCCGCAGACCCTGGGCGGGGTCCCCCACGACGGCGTGGCGGGCATCCACCTCATAGAGGACGACGAAGTGGTTGCCCTCCCAGTGGGCGATGGCGGGCAGCAGGGCCCGGCCCTCCTCGTCGGTCAGGTCCTCCGGGTCCTCCACGTGGACACCGCGAGCGCGGAACCCCATCCGCTCCGCCACCCGGGCGATGTCCAACAGGGTGGTGCCCGGAGCCCGCACGTGCAGGAACTCGCGAAGCACGGCCTGGGCGTGCTCCGCCCCATGAAAGGCGGAGATCATCTCCAGACAGGCCGGGCCGCAGTCGGACTCCTCGACCTGACGCCGGACCGGGTAGCGGCGGCGTCTGGACAGGAAGGAGAACCGGAACGGCGGGCGCAGAGAGGGAGCGGCTAACAAGGCCCCTCCCCTGGATGGACCCTCGCGCGTCGCATGGGTCAGACCATGGGGAGGAGCAGGCGTCGGCGCAAGGCGACGCACGGAGCTCCGGCCGTCGGGCCGGAGACCAGCCGGGCCTACTTGCCCTTCATCACGCCGATGAAGGGAAGGTTGCGGTAGCGCTCGGCGTAGTCGAGGCCGTAGCCCACCACGAAGACGTCATCGATGACGAAGCCCTTGTAGTCGATGGGCACCTGGGCGCGGGCGCGCGCCGGCTTCTCCAGCAGCGTGGCCACCTTGAGCGACGCCGGGTGGCGGGCGCGCAGGTTCTCCAGCAGGAAGCTCATGGTGAGCCCGGTATCGATGATGTCCTCGATGACGAGCAGGTGCTTGCCCGCCATGGGCTTGCTCACGTCGGTGGTGATGCGCACCTCGCCCGTCGTCTCGGTGCCGCCCTGGTACGAGGACACCCCGAGGAACTCGATCGTCAGCGGCAGATCGATGGCGCGCGACAGGTCCATGGCGAAGTACGCCGAACCCTTCAGCACGCAGATGAGCGTCAGGTCCTTGCCCTGGTAGTCGCGGGTGATCTGCGCGCCCAGCTCACGCACGCGGGCCTGAAGCTTCTGCTCATCGATGTGGATGCCGACGTCCTGCTCGTAGAAAGCCACGGTGCTACCTCTACACGTACGCGTTGTTCATGATCTCCCCGAAGCCGCCGCCGCCGGGGACGATGTACTGCCGGTCATCCAGCCCGCGCTCCTTCTCCCACAGCTCGCCGGGGATGGTGCCGAACACCTCCGGTGGAGAGAGCCCGCGGTCCAGACGCAGCGCGTACACCACCACATCCGGGTGCTCGCGGGAAATCCTCCGCAGGAACTCGGGGGTGACGATCAGGTTGAGGCTGAGGATGCGCCGGGGCGTGCCGGGCACCTTCTCCTTGTACATGGACACGGCGGTGCAGAGGCTGCCGCCGGTGGCGCCCATGGGGTCGGGGAACAGGACGATGGCGTCGTCGATGTCCCCGCCAATCTTGGCCCCGCCGATGTTCGACCCCACCACCGTCTCCTTGGCGTCGATCATCCGGCTCATGATGATGTGGTCCTGCCGCACCAGCACCGGGTCCACCGTGGTGTTGAGCAGGTCGTACGTCACCTGGGAGGGCAGCGTGCCGGCGCGGGCGATGTTCACCGTCACCGCGCGCACGGCCGGATCGATGACCTCGCCCTGGTAGATGCCCTGGGGCGTGTGGTCGATCATCCGGGTGGGCAGGGCCACCATCTTGCGCGGGAACTCCGCGTTGATGACCGTCTTCACCAGGTCCGTGTAGAGCAGCGCCACCAGCCGGTTGATCTCCGGCTGCAGGGTGGCCTTGGAGCACAGCTTCGCCAGCTGCGAGAGCAGGAACGGGTTGCCCACCAGGTGGACGTTGGGTCCGTACCGGTGGGGCATCTCGCTCAACTGGAAGGGGACGTTGGCGTAGAGGGTGTCACGCATGGTCCGGACTCCTCGGTCTCAGAACAGCTTCATCGTCTGGGGGGGCGGAGTGGCCTCGGCGGGCTCCGGCTGGTGGCACTTGCGGCAGCGCGCCTCGTAGGCTCCGGCGGCGCCCACCACCACGCGCTCGCCCCGGTCCACCAGGCGCTGCGAGCGGTTGGCCGGATTGCCACACACCACGCAGATGGCCAGTTGCTTCGTCACGTACTCGGCGATCGCCAGCAGCTGGGGCATCGGCTCGAAGGGACGGCCCTGGTAGTCCTGGTCCAGCCCCGCGGCGATGACGCGCAGGCCCTTGTTGGCCAGTGCATCACAGACCGCCACCACCTCGGCGCCGAAGAACTGCACCTCGTCGATGCCCACCACCTGGGTCTGGGGCTCCAGGTGAAGGAAAATTTCTTCAGCCCGTTCAATCGGTATGGACGTCAATTTCAACTGTGAGTGGCTCACCACCTGCGTCTCGTCGTAGCGGTTGTCCAATTTCGGCTTGAAGACCTGGACGTCCTGCTTGCCGTAAACCGCACGCTTGATGCGCCGGATGAGCTCCTCGGTCTTGCCGGAGAACATCGAGCCGCAGATGACCTCTATCCACCCGATGTCTTTGGGGAATTGTTGCACGCGAAGGCTCGTCGGGGGCTGTGCGGGAGCGCGGGTTTCCTCTGACATGCCCCCCCTGGCACGTCAACTTTCCAAAATCCCCACCCCATCCCCCGCCCGGCCCGCGCGGGGAACGGCCGTTCCATTCCAGCGCTGGCAAGCATCTTGAAGAGCCCCTGCCCCGGATACCAACGGGGAGGTCCGGGTGGCGGCGACGCAGGCGACTCACGGGGCGGGGATCGAGGGAGCTTCCTTCCACATCACTCCGGCGGCGGTGCTGCTGCTGGTGCTCAACCTGCTGGATGGGCTCTTCACCCTCACCTTTTTACAGCTGGATGTGGCCGAGGAGCTCAATCCGCTGATGCGGGTGGCCTACGAGCACTCGCCCCTGGCCTTCATGACCGTCAAGGTGACGATCGTCAGCCTGGGGCTGACGCTGCTGTGCCTGCACCGTTCGCTGAGAATCAGCCAGCGGGCCATCCAGGCGGGCGCGGCGCTCTACTGCGTCATCGACGTGTACCACCTCGCCTTCCTGGCCCATGTCTGTCAGCGAGGCATCGGTTGAGACACGAGAAGCCCCGACAGGCTTGATTTTCCGGGTCGGTCTGTCCCAGTCTCGCCCCCCAGCTCGTACCTCAAGGGTCTTGGGGGGACCATGAACATCACCGACGTCAAGGTGTACCCGGTTGAAGAGGATAAGCTGAAGGCGTACGTGACCATCACCCTGGACCACTGCTTCGTGATCCGGGATTTGAAGGTCATTCACGGAGCTTCCGGCCTCTTCATCGCCATGCCGGCCAAACGGCGGAAGGACGGGACGTACAAGGACATCGCCCATCCGCTCAACGCGGACACGCGCAACCAGATGGAGCGGACCATCCTCATGGAGTACGAGCGGCACCTGCAGACAGCCGCCGGGGGAGCGACCGTCTTCCAGGTGGCTGAGCACGACTGAGCACGGCCCGAGCGGCGGCGCTCAAGCCTCTTCCCTTCCGGCACGGGGCGCGCTAGTAGCGCGCCCATGCAGCAGCCGCGCGACTTCAAGGTGTTCACCGGGAGCTCCAACCCGGGTCTGGCCCACCGCATCTGCGACTACCTCAAGCGCCCCTTGGGGAAGGCGACGGTAGGCCGCTTCTCCGACGGGGAAATCCACGTGGAGGTCGGTGAGAACGTCCGCGGCCTGGACATCTTCATCGTCCAGTCCACGTGCCCGCCGGCCAATGACCACCTGATGGAGCTGCTCATCATGTGCGACGCGCTCAAGCGCGCGAGCGCCGGCTCCATCAACGCCGTCATCCCCTACTACGGGTATGCCCGGCAGGACCGGAAGGTGGCCCCGCGCACGCCCATCACCGCCAAGCTGATCGCGGATCTGCTGGAGGTGGCCGGCGCCACGCGCGTGGTGTCCATGGACATGCACGCCGGGCAGATCCAGGGCTTCTTCAACATCCCCTCGGATCACCTCTACGCCTCGCCGGTCTTCCTGGACGACCTGCGCAAGAAGTTCCCCGACTCGCAGGACCTGGTCATCGTCTCGCCGGACGCGGGCGGCGTGGAGCGCGCGCGCGCCTACTCCAAGCGGCTCAACTGCGGCCTGGCCATCATCGACAAGCGCCGGCCGCGTCCCAACGCCTCCGAGGTGATGAACCTCATCGGCGATGTGAACGGCAAGGACGCGGTGCTGGTGGACGACATGGTGGACACCGCGGGCACGCTCACCCAGGCGGCCGCCGCCCTGAAGGACCGGGGCGCGCGCCGGGTGATGGCCTACGCCGTCCACCCCATCCTCTCCGGGCCCGCCATCCAGCGCATCCAGGACTCCACCCTGGAAGAGGTCGTCTTCACGGACACGGTGCCCCTGTCGCCCGCCGCCCAGGCCAGCGGCAAGATGCGCGTGCTCACCACCGAGCGCCTCTTCGGTGAGGCCATCGCCCGCATCCACCGCGCCGACTCGCTCAGCTCCCTCTTCGTCTAGGCGCAGAAGCGCTCCCCTGTCCGCCGGGCGGCTTGACTCTGTCCGCTCGCGCTGGCATGTCGCACCCACCACCACGCCGGCCCTCTTCTTCCAGAAGGCGCCGTCTCGGGGCCCGCCACGGGGGCGGGATGCCAGAGGCGCCGGGGCTCCGGCGGGGTCACATCGCAGTCCCCACCGAGGAAGATCCATGTCCATCGACAAGAGCACGCTCGAGGTGAAGGCCCGTGAGGGCGCTGGCAAGGGCGCCGCGCGCCGTCTGCGCGCCCAGGGCCTGGTGCCCGCCGTCGTCTACGGCAAGCACCTGGAGAAGCCGATCAGCGTCGCCGTCGACCCGAAGTCCGTGCGCCAGGCCATCAACACCCCGCACAAGTTCAACACCCTCATCACCCTCAAGGGCGTGGGTGCCGAGCAGCAGGTCCTCTTCAAGGACTACCAGCAGGATCCGGTCACGCGTGAGATCCTCCACGTGGACTTCATCGCCGTCCGCGAGGACGAGCAGGTGAAGGTGAACGTGCCCGTGGTGCTCACCGGCAAGGCCGAGGGCGTGGCCGAGGGTGGTCTGCTCACGCAGATCCGCCGTGAGATCGAGGTCTGGGCCAAGCCGCGCTCCATCCCCGAGAAGATCGAGGTGGACGTGACGCCGCTGAAGATCGCCCAGGCGCTCCACATCAACGATGTGAAGCTGCCCGAGGGCATCACGGTGAAGACGAACGTGAACTACACGCTGGCCGTCATCAGCGCGCCCGAGGGCGCGGTCGAGGCGGCTCCGGCGGCGGCGGCTGCTGCTGCTCCGGCGGCCGCTGCGGCCAAGCCGGCGGCGGGTGCGGCGGCCAAGCCGGCGGCGGGCGCCGCGGCCAAGCCGGCGGCGGGCGCGAAGAAGTAATCGCGTCCTCCTGCCGTACGCGCGGGGCTGGTCCGGAAAAAGGGCCAGCCCCGTCCCTTTTCTAGAGGAGCGTCGCCATGAAGCTCATTTGTGGACTGGGCAATCCCGGGCGCGAGTACGAGCGGCACCGGCACAACATCGGATTCATGGTGGTGGAGGCGCTGCTGTCGCGCGCCCGCGCCGAGCTCAACCAGGAGAAGTTCCAGGCCCGGGTGGGCCAGGGCACCCTGGGGGGCGAGAAGGTCCTCTTCCTCGAGCCGCAGACCTACATGAACCTGTCCGGCCGCTCGCTGGCCGAGGCGGCGCGCTTCTACAAGGTGGCGGTGGAGGACATCCTCGTCATCCACGACGAGTTGGATCTGCCCTTCGGGCGGCTGCAGTTGAAGGCGGGCGGGGGCAGCGGAGGCCACAACGGGCTGAAGAGCAGCGTGTCCAGCCTGGGAGCGGACGGCTTCATCCGGCTGCGCTTCGGCATCGGCAAGCCGCAGGGCCCCAACGCCAAGGACCGGGTGGCCGGGTACGTGCTGTCCAACTTCGATGACGGCGAGCGCCGGCAGCTGGACGATTTGATCGCCCAGGCGGCGGACGCGGCCGACACCTGGGTGCGTGACGGCCTGGCGACGGCGATGAACCGGTACAACAAGCGGGCGCCTTGACTCGGGGTCTGGCCCCCCGTAGAAGGCCCCTTCCCCGCCCTCCGGGAAGTCACGAGGGGGGCGGAGATGTTCTTTTCCATCATCCCGGGTGCGTGCATCCGGGACGAAGCGCGAGGGCGACGGGCGCGCGGTTTTCCCGTTCCCGGCGGACGATCCCCCTTGGACCGTCCGAACCGTTTCCCCGCTCTCCGGGCAACCGGGGGGCACTCAACCCCAAGGGGAGAGAAACATGGCTGAGACGCAGGCCGCCAAGCGGCTTCGTGAGTACGAGACCATCTTCCTGGTCAAGCCGGACCTCACCGACGACAACGTGGACAAGCTCAAGGAGCGCGTTCGCGGCATCGTGGGCCGTGAGGGTGGCAAGGTCCTCCGCTTCACGGTGTGGGGCAAGAAGAAGACGCTGTACCCCATCGCCAAGCAGCCGCGCGCCATCTACGTGCACGCCAGCTACCTGGGCCACACCCGGCTGGTGGCCGAGGTGGAGCGCAACCTCCGCAACTTCGACGAGGTGACGCGCTTCCTGTCCGTGAAGCTGGCGGACGAGGTGGATCCCGAGACCCGTCCGGTGCTCGAGGACCTGAAGCTGGCGGGTGACGTCGAGGAGACGCGTCCTGGTGCCGCGCCCGTCGAGCGCGTGGTGGCCGAGGACCTGCCCGAGTCGGCTGATGAGGAGGCCACCGAGGAGGCCTGAGCCTTCCCGGGTGTCTTCTACGGACCCATTCCAGAGAAGAGAGAACACTCATGATCGGTAATGACAGGAACGCTCCCCGCGGCGGCGACAGGGACAGGGACAGGGACAGGGGCGACAGGGACGGCGGCGGCCGTGGTGGCGCCGGTGGTGATGACGAGAAGCGTGGTGGACGTGGCTTCGGCCGCAAGAAGGTCTGCCGCTTCTGCGCGGAGAAGAACGCGAAGGTGGACTTCAAGGATCAGTCGACCCTGAAGTACTTCGTGACCGAGCGCGGCAAGATCATCCCCCGCCGCATCTCGGGCAACTGCGCCAAGCACCAGCGCGAGATCGCCACGGCCATCAAGCGCGCCCGCGGTCTGGCGATGCTTCCCTACAACGCGATGGTCGGCTGACCGGCCGCCCCACGTACCAACGGAGACATCAACATGAAGGTCATTCTTCGTGAGGACGTCGCGAACCTGGGCAAGTCCGGTGAGCTCGTGACGGTGAAGGACGGCTTCGGCCGCAACTACCTGCTGCCGCGCAAGCTGGCGGTGCTGGCCACCGAGCAGAACGTGCGTCAGCTCGAGCACGAGCGCGCGGTCATCTCGGCGCGCAACGCCAAGCTGAAGGGCGCGGCCGAGGAGCAGGCCAAGAAGATCGGCGCGGTGAAGGCCACCATCCGCCGCAAGGTGGGTGAGCAGGACAAGCTGTACGGCTCCGTCACGGCGCTGGACATCGCCGAGGCGCTGGCGGCGCAGGGCCAGACGGTGGATCGCCGTCACATCCACCTGCCCGAGCCGATCAAGGCCACGGGACAGTACGAGGTGGAGCTGCGGCTGCACCGCGACGTGGTGGCGAAGATCAAGGTCGAGGTCGCGCCGGAGGCCTGAGCCCCCCACTCCCTCTCCCCCTGGGAGAGGGTCGGGGTGAGGGTATCCGTCACCTGACCGTGAAGCACGAGGGCCGTCCGGGAAACCCCGGGCGGCCCTTGCATTTGCGGGAGGGAGCCAGCCGCGGGCCTGTGTGTGTCAGACGCAGCTGCCAGCCTGTGCTACAGGCCTGTAGACTGGCGGGACATCCATGGACAACATCCTCGACATTCGGACAGGAGGGCGGCGGTCCCACGAGGATCTCGCCGCCGAGCGCGCGGTGCTGGGCGCCGTGCTCGCGGACAACACGATCATCGCCAGCGTGGCGGAGGTGGTGAGCACGGACGACTTCGCCAGTCCGGCACACGCGCAGATCTTCGCGGCGATGATCAAGCTGGACGGCTCGTCGCGGCAGGTGGATCACCTGACGCTGGCCGAGGAGCTGAAGGTACTGGGGCAGCTGGCGGCGGTGGGAGGCCCGGCGTACCTGATGAGCCTGGATCAGGTGGTACCGGTCCCGGGCAACGTCATCCAGTACGCGAAGATCGTGAAGGACCAGGCGATCCGGCGGCGCCTGGCGGGAGTGGGGCGGGAGATCCAGGATCTCGCCAGCCAGGAGACGGGCGAGCTGGAGGTGCTGCTGGACGAGGCGGAGCGCAAGGTCTTCCTCCTGGCGGAGAAGAAGCGAGAGGGAGACCTGCGGCCCGTCAGCGACCTGATGGAGCACACGCTGGACCTCCTGGACAAGATGAAGGCCGCGTCCACGGGAATCACGGGCCTGTCCACGGGCTACGTGGACCTGGACAACCAGCTCACGGGGCTGCACGCGGGCGAGCTCATCATCCTCGCGGCGCGTCCCGGGTGCGGGAAGACGTCCTTCGCGATGAACATGGCGACGCACGCGGCGCTGGCGGAGGACGCCAAGGCGGTGGCCATCTTCAGCCTGGAAATGCCCTCGGACCAGCTGCTGATGCGTCTGCTGGCCTCGTGCGCGCGCGTGGACATGAAGAAGCTGCGCGGCGGGCGGCTCACCCCGCATGACGAGGAGAAGTTCCAGGAGATGGCGGGCAAGCTCTACAACGCGCCCATCTACATCGACGATTCGGGTGGCCTGTCCCCGTTCGATCTGCGCGCCAAGGCACGGCGGCTCAAGCAGAGGGATCCACGGCTGTCGCTGATCATCATCGACTACCTCCAGCTGATGCATCAGAAGGGCCGGGTGGAGAGCCGCCAGCTGGAGGTGGCGGAGATCTCGCGCGCGCTCAAGCAGCTGGCGAAAGAGCTGGAGGTGCCGATCATCGCGCTCTCGCAGCTGAGCCGTAAGGTGGAGGAGCGCAAGGGAGGCAAGCCGATGCTCTCGGACCTGCGCGAGTCGGGCTCGATCGAGCAGGACGCGGACGTGGTGATGTTCATCCACCGAGAGGACCAAACGGACGCGGAGGGAGGCGGAGGAGAGCAGCGAACGAGCTCGGCGATCCCGGTGCAGCTCATCGTGGCCAAACAACGTAACGGCCCCATCGGAGAGATCGATCTGATCTTCCTCGCGGAGTACACGCGGTTCGAGAGCCGTGCCCGGATGGAATGACCCCTCTGTTCCCCCACCCCTCTCCCTCTGGGAGAGGGACGGGGTGAGGGTATACGCCCCCGGGCTGCAAACTCAGTCCCTGCCGGTCCGCAGATACCGCGTCACATAGCTCTTGGCGCGACGAGCCGCCGCCAGAGGCGCCCTCCCCCGCCCCAGCTCCACCGCGAGAGCCGAAGCCAGGCGGCACCCCGAGCCCCGCCGCTCAGGAGAACGCTCCAACCGTTCCCCTTCCAGCACGGCCTCTCGCCCCGGCAGACACAGCACATCCACGGCGCCCGTGGCCCGGTGCCCGCCCTTCACGAGCACCGCGCCAAACCCGTGCGCCACCAGAGCCCTGCCCGCCTCGCGAGCCTCCTCCACGGAGCGCACCTCGCCCGAGCCGAGCAACCACGCGGCCTCGTCGAGGTTCGGAGTCAAAACCACCTTGGGCCCCGCGAGCGCCAGGTAATGCCGCCGCGTCAGCTTCGAGAGCGCCTCCCCCCGGGACGTCCGCACGACCGGGTCGACGACCCACCACGCGTCCACGCCCTCGAGCGACTCGCGAAGCACGCCCAACAACGCGGGTCCAGGCACCTGCCCCAACTTCACCGCGTGCAGCGGCCCCAGCTCGAGGGCCGCGGTCACCTGGGCCCGCAGCACATGGGCTGGCGTGGGCCTGTACAGGAACGTCCCCCGGCCCTGCGCGGTCTGGGCCGAGGGCACGGCCACCGGAGCACCTCCCAGCGCGCGCACCGCCACCAGATCCGCCAGCAGTCCCGCGCGGCCCGTGGGCTCGTGGCCGGCGCAGAGCAGGATGCGCGGAGCGCCGCTCACCGCCGGTGCTCACGCGCCTTCTGGATGAGCGCGCGGTACACGCCCACGTGCGCGGGCACGGTGTTGAGCATCAGCTCCGGGTGCCACTGCACGCCCAGGGCGAAGGCGTATTGGGCGCACTCGATGGCCTCCACCACCCCATCGGGTGACACCGCGCTCACCACCACCCGCTCCCCGGTGCGCCGGGCGGCCTGGTGGTGCGTCGAGTTCACCATCAACTGACCCCGGCCCACGGCCTCGGCCAGCAGCGTCCCATCGCGCACGTCCACGGGGTGCTGCGGCTGGGTCCGGTCGTGCTTCTGCTCGTGCTCGTGAGCGCCTTGGATCTCCCGGCCGATGTCCTGGTGCAGCGTGCCGCCCAGCACCACGTTGAGCAGCTGCATGCCCCCGCAGATGCCCAGCACGGGCATGTTGCGCTTGAGGGCCCCGCGCATCAGCGCGGTCTCGAAAGCCGTCCGCGAGACCTTCAGCGGCCCCATGCCCTCACGGGCCGTCTCGCCATAGGCCTCGGGCGGAATGTCGAAGGCGCCGCCGGTGACGACGAGCCCGGAGATGCGATCCAGGTAGGCGTCCACGCACGCCAGGTCGTCCGAGTACGGCAGCACGAAGGGCAGGCCCCCCGCGCGCAGCACCGCGTCCGCATAGGGCACCTTCAGCTCGTAGTACGGGAAGGGCGAGTCGGGCCGGTTGGCGCTGTAGTCCGGGGTGATGCCGATATTCGGCCTGCGCGGCGCCTGGCCATGAGGTTTGTGCGTCATACGTCTCCGCCCGCGAGGCTAGCCCCCCGGGCGCCCCTGTCAAAAGCAGCGGACCGGCGGCGCACGCGCGGTGGAATGCCCCTCGCCCCTCCGGCGGGCAGGCGCGCGACCCCTTCCCCCCGGAGGAGCCCGGGGCGGACGGCGTCATCGCGGAGGACACACACTCCTCGGGGAAGGGACTGCCGGGCGGGGACGTTCATCGGCTCCGGGGGACGGGTGGGGGTTTAGCGGCGTTGACAGAGGGTAGCCCTGCTATAAGGTGGCGCGCCCTTTTCCAAGAGATTCCGAGGAGTTGACCATGGCCAATCCGACCGACCCCAAGTACCTCGACAAACGCACGGTCGAACGCTACCTGCGCTCGGGGGTGCTGGACGAGAAGACGTACCAGCGCCACATCGAGTCCCTGCCGGACGCGGCCGAGAAGTCCGTGCCGGTGGAGACGGTGATGCACGACGAGCTCGAGGAGGACGAGGACTTCGAGGACGAGGAGGATGAGGGCGACGAGGACGAGGACGAGGACGAGGACAACGAGGCGGCCGAGTAACGGAGTCACGTCATGAGCGAGGAGAAGCGCGGAGAGACGTTCGTGATGAAGGGCGAGGCGCAGTCCAGCGCGTCCGAGGCCCCCATCACCTTCAGCACCTTCCTCATCGGCCTGGCCTCCAGCGCCCTCATCCACCTGGGTGAGGCGCCCAATCCGGAGACGGGCAAGGCGGAGCGGGACCTGGTGCTCGCCCGTCAGAGCCTGGATCTGCTGGGGATGCTGCACGACAAGACGCGCGGCAACCTCACGCCCGAGGAGAAGCAGCTCTTCGACAACCTCCTGGCCGACTTGCGCATCCGCTTCGTGGAGGCGAACAAGCGTTGAATCCCCCGGCCACCCCCTCCCAGCGCCTGCCGCGAGGCATCCGCTTCGCGGCGGTGGTGTGTCTGGTGCTCTCCAGCCTCACGGGGCTGTTCGCCCTCAGTGAGGCCCTGGGCCTGGGCCACCTCTCGGAACTGAAGGAGTCCAGCCAGCCGCGCATCACCCTCATGGCCGACAAGGCCGTCACCGAGCGTGCCTTCGAGGCCCAGTTCGCCGCGCTTGAGCCCATGCGCGAGCCCCGTTCGCTCGTGCTGGGGGCCCTCTCGGTGGCGTGCGCCCTGGTCTTCGTGTCCGCCGGCCGTCTGCTCCGGCCCGACGGGCTCCCCCTGGGGCGGATGCGCCGGCTGCTCGGAGGCGCCTCCATCGCCGCCGCCTTCCTGCGCACCATCGACGGCGCCCAGTGGATGGTGGTGGCCAAACGCATGGGCGTCGCCATGGCCGAGGCCATGAGCACCCTGCCCGAGTTCCAGGAGCCGCAGATGGCCGCCCAGGTGAAGGCCACCGTGCCCCTGCTCATGTCGGGCAGCACCGTGCTGCAGACGGCCTTCATCGCCGGCTCCTTCGCCCTGCTCGGCCAGTACTTCCGCAGTGAGCGCGTCCGTCAGGCCGTCAGCGCCCAGGACGGAGACCTCACCGAGGAAGAGGACTGAAGGACGCCCGGCGCCCTACTACGCCGCGATGCCCCTCAGCAGGTGCTCCAGCGGCGGCTCCGACTCCGTGCCGTTGAGCTTCAGCCGGGTCGCCGGCATGCGGTGGAGCTCCAGCAGCAGCTCCCGCTCCACCCCGTACACCCACGCCAGGTGGCCCAGCGGCCAGCGGGCCTGCATCCGCGCGAAGGCCTCGTCGTCGAACTCCCCGTCCAGGCACTCGGGCAGCTCCACCTCGTCATAGGGCAGCCGCTCGCCTCCCACGTGCTGGCCCTTACCGAAGGCCATGACCTCCTCGTACTCCTGGGGGTCGTACACATAGGAGTGCACGGTGATACCCACCGCCTGGGACAGCAGGCGGGCCAGCGCCTGGTGCTCGCTGTACCAGTGCGAGCCCCGGCGCCCGGCCGAGTGGGTCCCATCCAACGACAGGCGGATGATCTTCCGCCGGCGGTAGACGCACACCGTCAGCAGGGAGTCCGCCGCGGCGCCGTCCTCGACGAGCGCCTGCCGGGCCAGCTCCATGAGCCTCAGGCCCCCCAGGGATTCAACTCGAATGAGATAACCGCCGTGCGCTTCCAGAGGACTCCCCCCGTTATTGAGCCGGCATATACCCGGGCTCCGTGGAGAAACTCAACTCCCGGACAGCCCGGAAGTCAGTAAAGACCCAAACTTTCACCCACGCAAGATAAATGCAATGTGGGTGTTCCCACCGTTCTTGCCAAGGGTCCTCCGGCCCTTACGTTGAGGTCATGCGACTCGACAAGTACACGGTGAAGGCCCAGGAAGCCATCCAAGAAGGGCAGTCGTTGGCCCGGCGTGCCGATCATCCGAACTATGAGCCGGAGCATCTCGCGACGGCGCTGCTCGGACAGAAGGACGGCATCGTCGAGCCGCTGCTCCGCAAGGTGGGCGTGGATGTCAAGCTGTTCGCCAGCCGGTTGGGCGAAGCGCTCCAGAAGCTGCCGCGGATGCAGGGCGGCGAGGGCGCGATGCTCAGCCAACGGCTGCTGAAGATCTTCGACAAGGCCGAGGACGAGGCCAAGTCGCTCAAGGACGACTTCATCTCCAGCGAGCACCTGCTGCTGGCCCTCACGCAGGACAAGGGGTCGGTGGGCGAGGTGATGAAGTCCTCGGGAGTGACGCGCGACCGCGTCCTGAACAGCCTCAAGGAGGTGCGCGGCTCGGGCCGGGTGACGAGCCAGGACGCGGAGTCCACCTACCAGGCGCTGGAGAAGTACGGGCGAGATCTGACGGAGGCGGCGCGGGCCGGGAAGTTGGATCCGGTCATCGGCCGGGACGAGGAGATCCGCCGCTGCATCCAGGTGCTCAGCCGGCGTACGAAGAACAACCCGGTGCTCATCGGTGAGCCGGGCGTGGGCAAGACGGCGATCGTCGAGGGCCTGGCGCGGCGCATCATCGACGGGGACGTGCCCGAGGGGCTGAAGAACAAGCGCCTGGTGACGTTGGACCTGGGCGCGATGGTGGCGGGCGCCAAGTACCGCGGCGAGTTCGAGGAGCGCCTCAAGGCGGTCCTCAAGGAGGTGGCGGACGCGGCGGGGGAGATCATCCTCTTCATCGACGAGTTGCACACCCTGGTGGGCGCGGGCAAGGCCGAGGGCGCGATGGACGCGGGCAACATGCTCAAGCCGGCGCTGGCGCGCGGAGAGCTGCACTGCATCGGCGCGACGACGCTGGACGAGTACCGCAAGCACATCGAGAAGGACGCGGCGCTGGAGCGGCGCTTCCAGCCGGTGATGGTGGGCGAGCCCACGGTGCACGACACCATCAGCATCCTGCGTGGCCTCAAGGAGCGCTACGAGGTGCACCACCACGTGCGCATCCAGGACTCGGCGCTGGTGGCGGCGGCCAACCTGTCCAACCGCTACATCTCCGACCGCTTCCTGCCGGACAAGGCGATCGATCTGGTCGACGAGGCGTGCAGCCGCCTGCGCATCGAGATCGACTCGATGCCCACGGAGATCGACGACGTGCGGCGGAAGATCACCCAGCTGGAGATCGAACGCGAGGGCCTGCGCAAGGAGACGGATCCGCACTCGAAGGAGCGCCTGGCGCATATCGAGAAGGAGCTGGCCAACCTCAACGAGCGCTTCAACACGCTCAAGGCGCACTGGGACCAGGAGAAGAAGGCCATCGGTGAGATTGGCGCGCTGAAGGAGAAGCTCGAGCGGGCGAAGAACGATCAGGCGGCGGCGGAGCGGCAGGGCGACTTCAACAAGGCGGCGGAGGTCAAGTACGGCGTCATCCCCGGCCTGGAGAAGGAGATCACCCAGCAGAACGCGAAGCTGGCCGAGCTGCAGAAGAGCCACAAGTTCCTCAAGGAGGAGGTGGACGCGGAGGACATCGCGGCGGTGGTGGGCAAGTGGACGGGCATCCCCGTCTCCAAGCTGATGGAGGGCGAGGTCCAGAAGCTGGTGAACATGGAGGACCGGCTGGCCAAGCGGGTCATCGGACAGCGCAGCGCCATCGAGGCGGTGAGCAACGCGGTGCGCCGGGCGCGCTCCGGGTTGCAGGATCCGAACCGGCCCATCGGCTCGTTCATCTTCCTGGGCCCCACGGGCGTGGGAAAGACGGAGACGGCCAAGGCGTTGGCGGAGTTCCTCTTCGACGACGACAGCGCGATGGTGCGCATCGACATGTCCGAGTACATGGAGAAGCACTCCGTGGCCCGGCTGGTGGGCGCGCCTCCGGGATACGTCGGCTACGAGGAGGGAGGCCAGCTGACGGAGGCGGTGCGGCGCCGGCCGTATACGGTGGTGCTGTTCGATGAGATCGAGAAGGCCCACCCGGACGTCTTCAACATGCTGCTGCAGATCCTGGACGAGGGCCGGCTGACGGACAGCCAGGGGAGGACCGTGGACTTCAAGAACACGGTGCTCATCATGACGAGCAACGTGGGCTCGCAGGCCCTGCAGGAAGGGATGGCGGGCAAGGAGGAGCTGGACGAGGCGACGCGCAACGACGTGCTGGGAATCCTGCGGCAGCAGTTCCGGCCGGAGTTCCTCAACCGGGTGGACGAGATCATCATCTTCGAGCCGCTGCGGAAGAAGGACATCCAGAGCATCGTGGACATCCAGGTGGCGAGGATGCAGAAGCTGCTGGCGGACAAGAGGCTGACGCTGGAGCTGACGGAGCCGGCGGAGGCGTTCCTGGCGGAGCGCGGCTACGATCCGACGTACGGGGCGCGGCCGCTGAAGCGAGCGATCCAGAAGTACCTGATGGATCCGCTGGCGCTGAAGGTGCTGGGAGGCGAGTACGCGCCCGGGGACCACATCGTGGTGGACGCGGGCAAGGACGCGCTGAAGTTCGGCAAGGGGCAGGCGAAGGCGGCGTAATCAACTGTCCCCGGGTTGCGAGCACCCTCTCCCTCTGGGAGAGGGCCGGGGTGAGGGTATAGGGGCCTCGGGATGAACCCCGAGAGCCCCCGGCCATTGACGACCCTGGGTATCCGGCGGAGAGTCACCCCGTGATTCTCCCCCTGGTGACGGCGGCCTTCCTGGCGGGTCAGCCGCTCGACCCACAGCAGCCCGGCAACGCGGCGCCCGAGGTGACACCGGGCCTCACCGAGCCAGCCCCCCCTCCCCTTCCAGCTCCGCCCGAGCCCGAGGAGACGGATCGGAGCAAGCAGACGGTGGTCACGGCCTCGCGAACCGAGCGCAAGCTCGAGGACGTCGTGGTGGCCACCGAGGTCATCACCCGCGGGCAGATCGAAGCCATCGGAGCGAGGGACCTGGGCCAGCTCCTGCAACAGCACCCGGGGGTCGAGCTCGTGCACACCTTCCGGGGGACGGGCCTGCGCCTGCAGGGGATGGATCCCGAGTACGTGCTCATCCTCGTGGATGGCGAGCGCGTGAGCGGGCGGGTGGGAACGACGCTGGACCTGGGGCGCTTCAGCCTGCGCGACGTGGAGCGCGTGGAGATCGTCAAGGGACCGGCGGCGGCGCTCTACGGGGCGGATGCCATTGGCGGCGTGGTGAACCTCATCACGCGGCGCGTGCAACGTCCCCTGGAGGCGAGCGCCCGGGGCTCGTTCGGCATGCTGCTGGAAGGCGACGTCCGCGCGCACGCGGGCACGAAGCAGGGCCCCTTCGAGGTGCGCGTGGGAGGCGGATACCGCACCCGAGACCCCTACGACTGGCAACCCACCGACGCGGCGACGAGCGGCGCGGGCCTGCGCCGGTTCGACGGAGACCTGGCCCTGGCCTGGTCTCCGGATGACGCCTCGCGCCTGTGGCTGCGCAGCCAGTACAACCGCCGCGACGAGAACGCCGTCGATCTCAACCCCTCGGGCGCCGTGCTCGACCGCCGGCAGCGGCAGGAGCAGTTCGACGTCTCGCTCGGTGGCCGCACGCAACTTCCCACGGACACCTCGCTGCTCGTCCGGGGCCACTTCGGCCTGTTCCGCGAGCAGCTCCTGCAGGACCAGCGCGGCTCGCGGGGGCTCGATGACTACTCGCAGAACATCACCCGGCTCTACGAGGGCGTCGTCCAGGCGGACCACCGCCTCGGCGACCACGCGCTGACCGGGGGCATCGAGCTCCTCGGTGAGCGCCTCACCTCGGCGCGGCTCGAGGAGAGCCCGGTGGCCCGCCTCCGGGGCGGCGCCTTCCTCCAGGACGAGTGGGACGTGGCGCTGTCCTCGGACGCCTCGGGACCCCGGCTGAAGGTGGCGCCGGGCTTCCGCTTCGACCTGGACTCGCAGTTCGGCGGAGCGCCCTCGCCCCGGCTCGCGCTCAAGCTGGACCCGAGCCCGGCCCTGACGGTGCGCGCCTCGGTGGGACTCGGGTTCCGCCCGCCGTCCTTCCAGGAGCTGTACCTGCGCTTCTCCAACCAGGGCGTGGGCTACATCGTCGCGGGCAACCGCGAGCTCTCGCCCGAGCGCTCGGCGGCGGTGAACGTCGGGGTGGACTGGCGCCCGCCCCTCGACGGCTGGCTCTTCTCCGCGAGCGGCTTCCACACCCGGCTCAACAACCTCATCAACATCACCGCCGGAGGCACCCCCAACCCGGACAACCCGGTGACCTTCAGCTACGAGAACGTGGCCCGGGCGTACACGCAGGGGCTCGAGCTCAACGGCCGCATCCGCCTGCCCGTGCGCTCCACGTACCTCGACCTGGGGTACATGCTGCTCGACGCGAAGGATCTCACCCGGGACCGTCCGCTGGAGGGCCGGGCCCGGCACCGCGTCAACGCGCAGCTCTCCACCCGCTACCGCCCGCTGAACCTGGAGGCCACCGTGCGTGGCTCGTGGGTGAGCGGCCGGCCGTACTACCTCGGCACGGAGGGTGGCATGGCCAACGTCATCGGCTATGGCGACGACACCAGCGTGTGGGCGCCCTCGTACTTCGACCTCGAGGCCCAGGTCTCCTACGCGCTGAAGGGCGGGTTCGAGGTCTTCGTCAACGGCTACAACCTGCTCAACGCGGGCGACCAGCAGTTCAACCCGAGGCCTCCACGCGGCGTGCTGGGCGGAGTCCAGTGGGAGTACTGACGATGCGGACGATGCGAAGTGCGCTGCTGTTGCTGGGGCTCGGGGTGGCGGGCTGTGCGCCGGATCTGCGCGAGGACTACCCGTTCGACGGCCAGGCCTCCTCCGGGCAGCTCGTCACGGTGACGCCGCGGGAGGACGGGAGCAGCCATGCTCTCATCGACGCGACGAACAAATCGGCCCAGGTCTACTTCGACATCGACGAGGGCCGGGAGATGAAGACCGACGAGGCGCTCGACACCAACGGCTGGGACCTGGCCTTCCAGCGCTACACCGTCACGATGAACGGCGGGGGCGGAAACCCGACGGGACAGGTGCGGGTGGCGGTGCTCGAGGGCCAGGATTGGGACGCGCTCGCCACGGCCCCCACCGAGGGCTACCAGCAGGACGCCTCGGAGCCGGTGTTCAACGGCGTCCACGGCGGCTGGTACACCTACGACCTCGTCAAGCACCGGCTCGCCACCCGCGAGGAGCTGCTGTACGTGGTGCGGAGCAGCGCCGGGCGGTTCTTCAAGGTCCAGATGCTCTCGTACTACGACGACACGGGCACTCCGGCGCGTCTGTCTTTGCGCTACCAACAACTCCAGGCGCCCACCGCAGCGCCCTGAGGGAGTTGCACTCCAATCAAAAAAGCAGACACACACCCGCCGCCTGGTCCGCGGTCAGCGTGAACTAGTCCGCGCGAAGCACCTCGGGCCGGTCCGGGACTTCCCGGGCCGGCCCTTCGCTTTTTCCGCGCCGCGAGGCCACCTCCCGTGCCGCGGCGCTCTGGGGATCCCTCTCGAGCACGAGCCGCCAGGCCTCCCGGGCCCGGCCGCCCTGGCCGAGCCGCTCCAGACAATCCCCCCACGCCAGCAGCGCGCCTCCACCCTGCCCCCGGTACGGGTGGGCGGCACCGGCCTCGAAGTGGCGCGACGCCTCCTCCAGTCGCCCCGCCTCCAGGGAGATCCGCCCGAGCAGGAACAACCCGTTCCGGGTACTCGAGGCCCGGCGCGCGAGCGCCAGCCCTTCCCGGGTCCGAGCCTCGGCCTCATCGAACCGCCGCAACGCCAGCAGCACCGAGGCACGGGTGAAGGCCACCTCGCTCCAGTACACGCGGGGCAGGCATTCGAGGTTCAACGACTCCAGGGAGGAGAGCGCGTCCTCGCCCCGCCCGGTATGCGCGTCAATCCACACCCGTTGCACGAGGAGCGCATGACGCAGGAGCGACTCCCCGCTCACCACCGTCTCGACGGCGCGGAGCCGCTCGCTGGCCGCCGTCCAGTCTCCGAGGTTGTAGTGCGCCTCGGCCAGGTTGAGCTGCACCAGGCCCCACTCCTCGTCGGGCTCCTCCAGGGGCTCCCAACCGCGCTCGACCTCGAGGGCCTCCTGGTAGAGGCCCGCGTTGATGAAGGTGTTGATGGCGGTGTTGGCGAGCCCCCAATCCTCTACCGCCCTGGCCTCCTTCGCGAGGAGCCGCGCGCCCTCGACGGCCCGCGCGGTGTCTCCGAGCGCCTCGTGGGCATGCACCGAGAGCTGGTGCAGCAACCGTCTCATCGGCACATCGGCCCCCAGGAGCCGGATGGTCCGGATGAGCCGGAGCGTGCCGCGATAGGTCCCCCAATCGAAGCTGCATGCCTCCGCCAGCGAGAACAGCCCGGAGATGAGCGGCTGCCGGAGCAGCACGAGCACCATGAGGGAGATGACGAGGGCGAGCCAGGGCATGCGGAGACCTTCGCCTCAGCCTACCGCGCATGCCAGGGACGAGGAGCCTGCTCGTCCGGAGGGCGGCGAAGTCCGGCAAGCGTTCACACGCTCAGGGAGCGTGGGCCGACTCCTCGTAACCCGCCGGAGGCGGCGCGTGGGGCCGCATCCTCCACCGGCACGTGGGCCCGATGAGCGTGAGCGCCCCCTGGGCCGCGAGCGCCAACAGCGTGCGCAGCAGCTCGTTCCCCACGCGCGCCGGCGTGGCCAGCGGCACGCGGAAGCAGAGCGCATCGTCATCCAGCACGGGCTCACACGGCGCGAGCCTCTGGACGAGCCGGCACATGGGCAGGTTGCCCGCCAGCACGCGGAACTCGAAGCACTCCACGCCCCGCTCGCGCGCGGCCTCCACCAGCCGCTCCAGCAGGACTCGGCCGAGCCCCTTGCCCTGGGCGTCGTCCACCACGGTGATGGCCACCTCGGCGGTCTCCGGGGCCTCCGCCAGCCGGAAGAACCGGGCCACGCCCAACCCCACCTCGCGGCCGCTGGGGCTCCACGTCACCGCCCCGAGGGCCACGTGCCGCTCCCCGTCCACGCTCGTGAGGTAGCGCAGCTCGTCCTGTGACAGCCGGGGCTTGGCCGACATGAAGCGCTGGAAACGCGAGCGGGGGGAGAGCCGCTCGAAGCCGTCGCGCAGCAGCGCCGCGTCCTCGGGCCGCACCATCCGCAGCTCCGCCCACGACCCATCCGCGAGCGCCAGCCGCTCACGGTATTGAGGATGGAAACGACGGTAGGGCTGCATTCGAGGTCCTCCCGGAAGACCTCGCAAACTGGGTTCGATGCCGCACTGCGGCAAGCCGCCCTACCCCTCGGGCCGAGCCGCTGAGGGATAGCGGACAGCAGCTGCGGAAAACTTCCGTAACCAGAAATTTTGTAGGTCCCGGCAACAACCGATTCTAAGACTGTGAGTGTCCTCTATTTCACGGAGGGTAATATCCACCAAGGAGCACACGTTGAAGACCCGATTGATGGTCCTCGTGTCTGGTCTGGCGCTCGCGGCATGCGAGGGGCAGCAGGACACGCGACGGGAAGAGAGTTCCTCCACGTTCGCGGAGCAGGAGCAGGCGCTGCCGGGCGATCCGTCCTGCAAGTTGGCCGCGGGCTCGGCCACGGCACTGCCCACGCAGGCGGAGCGCCGTTTCACGGGCCTCGCCAGCACGCGCGCGGGCGCGGCACTGGGCGCGGGAGATGTGAACGGGGATGGCATCACCGACCTCCTCATCGGTGCTCCCGGCACGGGCACGACGCTCAAGGGCTACACCTATGTGGTCCAGCTGCCGGCCTCGCTGGACATCAGCGGGTACTCCGCTCGCTTCGAGGGGGAGCTCGCGGGGAACCGCCAGGGCTCCGCCGTGGCGGCGGGTGACTTCATCGGCACCTCGGGCGTCGATCTGGCGCTGGGCGCTCCGAACTACGCCAGCTCGGCCTCCACCACCAATCAAGGGGTGGCCTATCCAGTGGATGGCGCATTGCTCTCCTCCGGCGCCAGGGACCGGGTGCTCGGCACCACCAGCCCGCGCGTGCGCGGCGTGGCCGCTGGAGATCTCGCGGGCTCGGCCGTGGTGGTGGGCGACATCACGGGTGACAGCGGCGCGGATCTCATCGTGAGCGCCTACCTCAACGAGACCACCAGCCCGACCGACACGGGTGCCGTCTACGCCTTCCCCGGTCCCGTGGCGACGTCCCCGGCGGGCACGCTCGGCAGCGCCCCCGTGAGGATCGCGGGCAACACCGGAACCTCGCAGACCAACGTCCAGGCGGGCTTCTCCATCGCCGTGGCGGACGTGAACGGTGATGGCAAGGGAGATCTGCTGGTGGGGGCCCCCCGCTATGACGTGAGCGCCACGGCCGTGGACGCGGGCGCCGTCTTCGTCTTCTTCGGGCCGCTGTCGGGCACCAGGAGCCTCACCGACGCGGACATCATCCTCACGGGCACCACCGGCAACGAGCTCGCGGGCAGTGCGGTGGCCAACGCGGGAGACCTGGACAACGACGGCAAGGAGGACATCCTCATCGGCGCGCCGGGCACCAGCACCGCCGCGGGCAAGGTCTATCTGGTCTATGGCGGAGCCACGGGGACCGTGGCGCTCGGCACCCAGCCCCGCTGGACGGGCGTGGCGGGGGACCTTGCGGGCACGGCGCTCCTGGGGCCCGGGGACCTCGATGGGGACGGGCTGCGCGACTTCGTGATCGGCGCTCCCGGGTACTCGTCCAGCGCCGGTGCCGTGTACGTGGTGTACGGAGGCGCGACCCGCTTCCAGGCCACCAGCGCCGCCTCGCTCGCGCTCGTTCCGCGCTACGCCGGAGCGGCCGCCGCGAGCCAGACGGGCAGCGCGCTGGCGAGCCTGGGAGACGTGAACGGCGACGGCTCGGCGGACTTCGCCGTCGGTGCCCCCGGCTATTCGTCGAGCGCTGGAGCGGTGTTCCTGGTGCTCGGCAACGGAGCCCGGACCTGGTACCCGGACACGGACAGGGATGGCTATGGACTGACCACCGGCGCCGAGCGGCGTTGCGGCGAACCCGCCGCGAACAGTGGTTGGGCGTTGAGGCCCGGTGACTGCAAGGACACGGACAGCGCCATCAACCCGAGCGCGGCGGAGATCTGCGACGGACAGGACAACAACTGCGACGGCCTGGCCGACGATGACGTGGGTGCCAACCCGGTGGATCCCAGGACCTGGTACCTGGACGCGGATGGCGACAGCCACATCTATTTCAGCTCCGGCCAGCAGAGCTGCGCGCCGCCCGTCGGTCCGGGATGGATCCAGGAAACGAGCGTCACGGGCCTCGAGTGCGATCCCCCGGCGGAGGGCCCGGCGAACTACTCCACGGACAACGACCCGTCCGTCCACCAGTTCGCGAGCGAGGTATGCGACGGCAAGGACAACGACTGCAACAGCCTGGTGGATGAGGACGAGTCGCGCTGGTTCGACTGGTACCCGGACGGAGACGGCGATGGCTACGGCCGCAACGCGAGTGTCCAGCGCGCTTGCGTCGCCCCGGCCGGCCACGTGGGCAACAACACGGACTGCGATGACGCCGACGCCATCACCAACCCGGCCAGGGCCGAGGTCTGCGACCTGAAGGACAACAACTGCAATGGCACGGTGGACGAGGGCGTGCAGACCACCTTCTACCGGGATGCCGACGGGGATGCGCACGGCGTGCCCACCCAGACGATCCTGGCCTGCACCCTGCCCACGGGTTACTCCGCCGTCAGCGATGACTGCAACGACACTCCGGCACCGGGCAAGGGAGCGCAGATCTACCCCGGCAAGGCGGAGGTGTGTGACGGGCTGGACAACAACTGCAACTTCGACACCGACGAGGGCGTGAAGGGCACGTTCTACCGGGACGCGGATGGAGACGGTTACGGCAACCCCGCCCTCTTCAGCCAGAGCTGTGCCGCGCCCTCCGGCTACGTCGCCAGCAACACGGACTGCAACGACAGCAGCAACGCCATCCGTCCGGGCGCCACCGAGGTCTGCGACAACAAGGACAACGACTGCGACGCGCAGATCGACGAGGGCGTGCTGCTCACCTTCTACGTGGACGCCGACAGGGATGGGGTGGGAACGACGGATCCCAACCTGAAGATCCAGGCCTGCACCGCGCCCACGGGTTACGTCACCAGCAAGACGGACTGCGATGATGGTACGTCCGCCACGAAGCCCGGCGCCGCCGAGGTGTGCGATGGCAAGGACAACGACTGCGACGCGCAGATCGACGAGGGACTGCCCGCCACGAGCTGGTACCCGGACGCCGACAATGACGGCTACGGCGCCCAGGTCAGCTCCTCCGTGCTGTCGTGCCGCAAGCCCGAGGGCGAGTACGTCTCCAACAACACGGACTGCGACGACAGCCGTTCCATCGTCAGCCCGGGCCGGGCCGAGGTCTGCGAGCCCACGACCCAGACGCAGGTGGACAACAACTGCTCGGGTGGAGTGGACGACGCCGTGGATGCACTCACCTGGTACCGCGATGCGGACAACGACGGGTACGGCCAGACGGCCGTCACCGTGCGCAGCTGCACTCCGATTGCCGGCTACTCCAACAAGGACCGGGACTGCGATGACGCCAAGCCGGGCGTGCACCCCGAAGCCCTGGAGCTGTGCGAGCTGACGGGCGTCCAGGTGGACGACGACTGCGACGGTGACGAGAACGACGTGGAGGTGCCCCTCGAGGACAACCCTCGTGGCGCGCGCCTCTGGTACGGAGACGCGGATCGGGATGGCCACGCCGGTACCGGGTTCCAGCTCCGCTGGTGCACGGACCCCAGCGACCTCAAGGACGCGTCCGGCAAGGTCATCGTCAAGGGCAAGTACCTGGCGGCCAATCCCGACGACTGCAACGACTCGCACTCCGGCGCCTGGACGGTGACGCGCTGGTACGAGGACAGGGATGGCGACGGTTGCGGCAACCCGAACAGCTACGCCGACTCTTGTGGCCGGCCGGGGTGCGGGGGGAACGCCTACGTCAGCAACGGCAACGACAGCAATGACAACGTGGCGGGCGGCTGTGTCAGCACCACCGGTCACAGCCCGACCTTGTCCTCCATGCAGTAGAGCCTCGGGTGGGAGATGAAGGAGCCGGTCCGGGGTTCCCGGGCCGGCCCCTGATTCATCCATCTACCGGGACCGGCGGCCGAGCTTCCGTGACTCGGCCTTCTTCTCCTTACGGGCCGGCGCCCCACCCTCCTTGACGCGGGTGAGCCGCGCCTGGGCGAGCTTCTGGAACGAGCGGGCATCGGGCTCCTCGGGTGCGGAGACGGAGCGGTAGAGGGCGCGCGCGGCCTCGGTCATCCCATACACCTCGGCGAGCCGGCCGCGCACGTAGAGGACGCCCCCCTCCACCGTGTCCGAGCTCCCCTGGGCGAGCGCCTCGTCCACCAGCTTCCGCGCCTCCTCCAGCCGTCCCGTCTCCACCAGGAGCGCGGCGAGCACGGCGAGCGCCTCGGGATCCTCGCGCTCGGTCAGCGACACCGCGCGCTGGGCCTCATCCACCGCCTCGGACGAGGCGCGGCCCCGCAGCAGCTCCGCCCAGGCGAGCGTGCGGTACGTCTCCGCGCTGGCCGTGCCCAGCCGCATGAGCTGCTGCCCGGTCTGGTCCACGGCCTTCCAGTCCCCGAGCTGCACGACCGCCTCGAGGAGCGCCCTCATTCCCTGCGGATCCTGGTGCAGGAAGTTGAGACGGCTCTCGGCCACCTCGCGCATCCCCTGCCACTTCCCCTCGGCCGCCAGCAGGGAGCGCTTGAGCAGGAAGGCTTCCAGCGAGGCGGGCACCTCGCGGCGCACCTCATCCAACCAGATGTTGGCGGTGGGGATGTTGCCCGAGGCCTCGTAGGCCACGGCCAACGCCAGCTGCAGCCGCTGCCGCAGCTCTCCCGTGGCGTACCGGGCGTCGGCCTCCAGGGTCTTGATGACGCGCGGCTCTCCCGTGCTGGCCCCGAGGTAGGCGGCGGCGCGCCGCAGATCCGACACGGCCTCCATGCCGGAGAAGCCCCGCAGCGTCGCGAAGAAGCTCCCCAGGGGCCCCAGGCCCTCGGTGGGCAGGTCCTGCGCGGACTCCATGCCCCACTGCAACCACAGGACGCCCTCGGTGGCGTGGTTGGCGTCGAACCAGCGCAGGGCCTCGGCGCCGAGCGGGCGCGGATCCGAGGAGGTGGCGAGCAGCCGGTATTCCTTCTCCTCGCGCACCACGAACCAGGTGTCCGCGGGGATGCCCCCGAGCGGCAGTCTCAACCCCACCCGGTAGCCCACCTTCTCCTTGCCATCGACCTGGAGGTCCAACGCGGCCACGGCGAGATCGGCCATGGCGGCCACGCCCGCGGCGTCCAGGTTGGCCAGCCGCACGTAGCGGGAGGCGCGCGCATGCAGGGCCCGCAGCGTCTGGCGCAGATCGCTGTCGGCCCGGTCCCGCTTGGAGAGGAGCGGACGGACGGCCTTCTCGAAGTCCTGGGCGCTGCGCTCCGTCCAGGCGGCGAGCACGACGCGGCGCACCAGGCCCTCGGGCCCGGCGTCCGCCTTGGAGTCCTCGGCGCGACGCACCTTGCGCGTCAGCTCCAGCCGGGTCTCGAGATCCGGATCATACGCGCCCCGGAGCGCCGCCTCGAAGAGCTGCGCGGCCTCGGGGTAGCGGCGCTTGGTGAGCAGGTGTCCGCCGGCCATGGACAGCGCGTTGCGGCGTGCCTCCAGACCATCCAGCGAGCGCTCCGCCTCGGTAATGGCCTCGCGAGTGCCCTTCAGCTCGGCCAGCGTCATGATCAGCACCTGATCGCGCAGCGTGGAGGAGCGGGCGGCCTGCGCCGTCTCCAGCGCCTCCTGGGCGGCCCCCGAGTGGAAGAGGGCCAGCAGGTAACGGTCCTCCACGTCCCGGTCCGCGACCGAGTCCCGCAGGTGCCGCCAGGACGAGAGGGCATCCGCGAGCGGAGCCCCCTGCCCGAAGCGCTCGCCCCGAGGGTTGTACTCGAGCAGCTCCGCGAGCAGCGCCCGCGCCGCCACGTTCTCCGGCTCCAGGGCGAGCGCCTTGCGGCAGGCGGCCACGGCGCCCTCCAGGTCCGCGCCCTCGTGGCGCAGCCGGCCCTGGAGATCATGCTGCAGCACCCAGGCGAGCACATGGTGGACCAGGGGGGACTCGGGACGCTGCTCCACGGCGCGGCGGGCCTCGGCGCGCGCCTGCTCCCCGAAACCCAGACCCAGCAACGACCCGGCGTAGCGGGCCCGCACCAGCCCCGAGCCCGGAGCGCGCGACAGCAGCTTCTCGTACAGGGCGAGGCCGTCGCGCACCCGACCGTTCTCCACGAGGCGCTGGCCCCGATCCTCCAGCTCCACCACCAGCGGCTCGCGCCGGGCGAGCTTCGCCAGGGCGTCGCGGAAGGCGTTGACCTCGTCGGCGGAGTAGCGGCGCTTGACGGTCTCGAAGGAGAAGTCGGCGGCGAGCCCGCCCTCCTCATCGCGCGAGTAGCGCAGCGACAGCACCGCCGGCCCCAGGCGGATCGTCTCGTCGCGAGGCAGGGTGCGCACGGAGAAGCCGGGCGGGGGCCGCACGCGGTAGCGCACCTCTGCCTTGTAGGCCACGGGCAGCACCAGGTCCGACTTGCGGCGCGCCGCGGAGACGGGCTTGCGGCCCAGCTCGTCGGGCAGCAGGTCGCTCACGTCATCGAGCACCTCCGGCAGCCAGGTCAGGGGCGAGTCGATGCGCAACGGGACGCGGGCCTCGCGCCAGCCGGTGGTGGCGAAGCGCGCGGAGGAGACATCCAGATCCAACCGGAAGGGCCCGGTGCGCTCCTCCAGCGGCGAGTACTTCAGCCCCGCCAGCGAGCCCTGGTACTGGGCGGCGGCCAGCGCCTCCATGTTGCGGCGGAAGTCGGCCGGGCGCATGGCGCGCAGCAGGCGCCGGTAGTCTCCGGCGAGGGCGCCGCGCAGCTCGCGCGTCTCCAGCACCCGCGCGGGTCCCTCCTCGGCGAGCAGGATGCTGCGGGTGAAGACAGCGGCGTTGTCCGCCGGGGGTGCCTCGTCGATGAGCGTGAGGCCCTGCGTGTCCGGCGCGGCCACCAGCGCATGACGGCCCTCGAGCCCGGCCACGGGTCCGCCCACCTCGGCGGCGGGGTCGGTGGGATCGATCCACAGCGCGGGCGTGCCGGGCACGTAGACGATGGCGTGGTTGAAGAAGCCCATGCCCGGCAACTCGGGCACGTCCTCACGTCCCGAACGGACGAGCGCCACGTGGGCGGGGAGCCCCGAGGCGCGCAGCAGCCCCACCATGAGGGTGGAGAGATCCTTGCAGTCGCCGAACTGCCGCGCGAGCGTGTCCTGGGGGCTGGTGGGGACGACGGCGGAGGCACCGAACTCGAGCCCCGTGTAGCGCACGGAGCCCTGCACCCACTCCAGCAGGCGCTGCGCCACGGCCCGGCGGTCCTTTGGATTCAAGCCCTTGGTGAGAGAGCGGGCCTGGGTCTGCAGGGACTGGCCCGCGAGCTTGGACTCGACGATGCGGTGGTAGGTGGAGGCCACCTCGCTCCAGGAGCGGCCGGTGGAGAAGGCCACATGAGGATGGAAGGCCTCCGAGGGAGGGACGTTCGCCTCGAGCGGCGTCACCGGGGCATAGGGTCCGCCCTCGAAGAAGAGCCGCTTGCGGGACCCCTGGTGCTGAGGCACCGGCTCGAGCGGCAGCCCGCGGACGCGGAGCGACAACTGGGTGGAGGGCTCCGCGTCGATGAGCAGGCGCACCTTGCGCACCGGGACGGTGTTGGCGAAGTAGAAGTGCTCGATGATGCCGGCCTCGAAGAAGGCCTGGGTGTCCTCGACCACCGACTCCTCCTCGACGAGGGAGCCCACGCGCAACGCGGGGAGCGGCGCGCGCAGCAACCGCTGGTCGGTGTAGAGGTTGGGCGTCGAGTCCTCCACCGTGGCCTCATGGAGCGTCTGGGGATCCAGCCAGTGCTCCTGGCCCTGGGGAGAGATGACGCGGGCGCGGATCTTCGGCCGGGACTGGCGCCAGGGGGACCAGTCGGCGCGCGTCTCCGCCCAGGTCTGGATGCCCGCCTCGTTGAGGATGCGGAAGACCCGGTGCGTGGTGGTGCGCCAGCGGTTGGGGCCGATCTCCTCGTAGCGCCCCTCCTCCACGAGCACCTCCACGTCGGCCTCGCGCGGCTCCGGCGCGGGCAACGCGGCGGCGGCCCGGGACATCACGGCCGCGGACGCCTCGAAGGCGGGGCCCTCCCAGGGCGGTGGACCCCCCCGCTCGGCCCCCAGAGCGGAAAGAGAGAGCGAGAGCAGCCCCAGACACAGCGCGAACGATCTCATCGCGGCAACGGCACCCGTCGTTTGAGAAAAGGAGACGGAATAGATCAGCCAAGTGTTGAAAAATCAAATGAGGGTGAAAAAAGTACCGGAATTGACGGGAATACGCACCGGATGGCGAAGCGGAAATCACTCCTGGTGGGATCCCATGCGTCCGCCTGCTGACAAAGGATGGAGAGCTTGCTCCGGCCCTCTGACCGGAGCTGGGGGATCGACATGACGAAGAACCGGTGGATGAAGGTGGCGTGCGCCGCGGTGGTGACCAGTGTTGGCTGCACCGAGAGCACGCTGGACCCCTCGGTGGACATCCAGGTCACGGGCAAGGTGCTCAGGCAGGACAAGAAGCCGGTGGCGAACACGCTGCTGAAGATCGATCGCAGCGGGAACTCGAGCTGTGTCTTCGACATCTTCGGAGCGAACTGGAAGTCGGTGAAGACGGACGCGGAGGGAAACTTCAGCCTGCAGTTGCTGGGCGCGGACACCCAGAATGGCAGCCTGGCGCGTTGCTTCTCCCTGCGTTCCCCCGCGGGTGAAAACGGGCGCACGGTGGAGGCCGAGTTCATCGTGCAGACGGAGACCGTGCAGGTGCCCACCCTTCAGGAGTGGAGTGGCGCGCCCACGGCGCTCGCCAGCGCGACCGGGGTGGCGGTGAGCTTCCAGCCGCTCTCCGCCACCCAGGAGGGAGTCAGTGCCGGCCATTCCCTCTCGGTGAGGAGCAAGTCCGCTGGAGGGATCTGGTCGTTCGGCCAGGTGCAGTCACCGGTGCAGGTGAGCGACCACTACCTGGAGGACGTCGCGGACCTCGAGGCCGATCTCTACGCCGTGCGCACGGTGGAGGCTGGTGGGACGAAGTTCACCCTGCGCTACGCGGGAGATGCGGTGGACCTGCCCCGGCGCGGGCTCATCCCCATCAGCCGGGGCGCCAGCTGCACCTATCCCGGCTCGTCGACGAGCTGCCCGTTGACGGACGGCAATCTCTCCAGCCAGGTCTACTTCCAGGAAAGCACCCGCGACGTGGTCATCCAGCTGGCGCAGCCCAAGGTGCTGCGCAAGGCGCTGCTCCGCGGCTTCCGCACGGCCTTCTCGGTGACTGAGCTGACGTTCGAGGGAAGCACCGATGGCAACACGTGGATGCCATTGGCCAACCTCAAGGATCGGCAGGACAGCAACTTCATCGAGCTCGAGCTGAACAACCCCGTCCCCCTGAGCCATGTGCGCATCCACGCCATCGCGACGGACACCAGCTTCCGTATCTCCGAGCTCAGCGAGGTATCCCTCTTCGAGTAGTCACCGGACAGCACGGAGCGGCGGGTTCGATTCCCGCCGCTCTCAAGCAGAGCAACCCGCCGCTTCCAGGCTCCCGCCTCTGGGAAAGGGAATGGGACCTGCATATGGGGACCAAATTCGGTTTTTGGGACCAAAAAGGACCAAATCACGATCGAGTCAGGAGGCTCGCTCTTAGCCAGTTCAGCGCTGGGGGTGCCACAAGAGGCCCTTCAAGCCGGCGTTGTCACACGCCCGCTTCGCCTCCTCCGAGAAACAGTAGTAGAGCAGCTCGGGGACGAAGAACACTGGAGGGAAGCCGCCTCCGGGCTCGCGCAGCTCGAGGTGCTCGGCGGTTTCTCGGCCCAGGCGCTTCTTGCCGCTCTGACTGAAGGGCACGCCATTGACAAGGGTGGCTTCGCGGTCAAGGCAATCCACCGGGTTTAGCACCTGCAGGATGACGAAGTCGTCATTGCGCAAGGAGGGGTCTTGAACCTGATACCAGGTGCGCTGTCCCGTGTTCGGGTCCTGGACGAGGTGCTTGATCCCCTCCGAGTAGATCACGGTGGGGATCAACCGGCACGCAAAGGGTTTCACGGATTCGAGCACCCGCACCATCCGCTTGGAGATGAGCAGGAACCCCATCGGGGCGGTGTCGATGTGATCGAGCCAGGCTACGTTCTCTAGCTTCCCGACGAACTCGATGACCTTGGGGACTCCTTCCCGCTGGTGGTAGTCGATGTCAGGCCGGAAGAAGCGCGCGTCCTCGAAGCCCTCGAACTCGATGAGGACCGCGTCGTAGAGGATCTCCGGCGACTCCTCCTCCTGGATATGCGAGGTGTCGGCCGATAGCGCGTAGATCATGCGAAGGAGAGCTCCCCGAGGGGCCGGACCTCGAGCATAGCCAGCTTCTTGCCCACCAGGATGCCATCCTCGATGAGCTCCTTGAGCACCTCGGGCGGCAGGCTATTGGTCTCGATGGCGCTGCGCAGCCGCTTCTCGACTTCAAGAATCGCCCGGTCAATGAGCTCAGCGGGGACCTCGCGAAGCGCGCGCTTCCCGCTCTCGGCCAGGGCATCTTCCATTGCATCATCGAGCAGCTTGACCACGTGCCGGCTGTATTTGTTATGGCTGCCCAGGTGCATGAGCAGCCCTTCCTGGTTCGGGGCGGAGGGCATGTCGAGCATGTTCGTCCCGCGATCGATCGTGTACTTCTGGAGGCGCTCGAGCGCCTCTCTCACCAGGGGGTGGCTCTGGGCGATCTCGTCTGGAATGAGGTGATGGAGCTGGTTGCCTTTGGCGATGCGCGCCGCCGCGGCGTCTCGCGCCGCCTTGCCCTGGGTCTGCTCGATGAGGTCCAGGTAGTTCTCCCGGTAGCGGCTGTACACGCTGATGCGGGTTGTCTCGCCCGACTGGAGCATGATCTTGCCGTCCTTTGAGACGGTGACCGCGGCCAGCTCGTCCTTGCTGCCGATGCGGCGCAGGCGGAACGGCTTGCCGCCCTCCTTCATCACATCTAGCTGGTAGCCTGCCGCCTCCAGCTCCTTCTTGAAAGCGGCGAACTCGGGCGAGTCCGGCTTGGGGATTTTGCGCCCGATGAAGTCCTTGAGCTTCTCCCAGTGAGGCAGCTGCTCCGCCAGCTTCTCCAGCGCCTCGCCCTCGGGGGGGAGCTCCGGGGCCGGCTTGCGCTTCACCCTGGGGGCGTTGTTCGCCAGGCTCGAGGCGGGGGCGGACAGCGGATTAAGAGGGAGCTTCACGGCGGCAGCGGCGGTGATGCCGGAGTCGAACACGGGCACCGTTGGGCCCCCGGCGATCTGCATCATGGCCAGACGGGGCGGGCCGAACTTCAAGCCCTCGGCGATCTTCAGCCCCCGTCCCATGTTCGTCTTGGCGCCGAGCAGGGAGAGCGCGGCCATGGCGATGTTCACCACCATGTGGAGGAAGGACTCGCTCGCTGCCTGGAGCTTCAGCACGTTGCCGTTGGCCTGCCATGCCTGGGTGATCCAGGCCTTGGCGTGCGTGAGGGCTACCGCACCGGCCTCAACCATGCCCTGGACGCCGAAGGCGGCCAGCCCCAGCTGGATGACGGCGGCCGCCAGCTGACCAACGCCCGTGGGCGAGGCCGCCAGGAGGGTGGATGCCGCCTCCGCCAGGATGAACATCGCCACGATTCCGACGATCTTCTGCCAGTTCTCCTTGATCGCATCCGCGTACACGCCGGCGATCTTGTCGAAGAACTGGGGTGACATCTCCACGGAGGTGATGATGTCCTCGATGTGCCGTCCCACCTCCCTGGCCTTGGCCACGAGCCCTCCGGTGATGGAGCCCGATGGGACGATGCCCTGGAGCGTGTTGGCGAAGCCCACGCTCACCAGCCAGATGCGGCTTCCAGCGACCAACTGCACGTCCCCCTGGACACGCCGCACGCCGGTTCGGCCCGCCTGCTGGTTCACAAAGTGAACGACGTTCTCGTAGAAGCGCAGGTCCCGGCCTGGCTCGATGGCCTGGTGATAGATGCGAGCGGCGAGGGGCTCGAGCTTGTCGCCAGGTTGGACGTAGTAGAGCGTGGCGGCGGGCTCGGGGAGCGCGGTGGTGATGCGGAAGCCCTGCACGTACCCATGGAGCATGGTGCCCTGAGTAAAGGCCGTCACGTGAAGCCACTCAGGACTCTGGGGATGGATGCCGGTGACGAAGACGCGGGTGCCAGGCGGCAGGGGTCGAGTTGTCAGACACTGCGAGCCGGGCTGCTCGGCTGGGAGAGTCCGGATGTTGGCGCCGTCCTTGTGGTCGATGAAACCCGGGCCGAAGATCTTCTTGGCTGCGGCGCTGGCCTCCTGCTTGCGCAGGGTTTCGTCCTGGAAGAGCCCTCGTAGCAGCTGATCCTCTTTCGTCGCCTTGGTTCCCGCGTACTCGCGGCCGGTGCGCCGCTTGAATTCAGCGTCCACCTTCTTGCGGACGGCCTCCTTGTCCGTCTTGAAGCGCTTCTCGAGCCGCGCTGCCCGTTCGGAGACCTCCTTTTTGAAGGTCGCCACGTCCTTGCCAGCCCTGGTCGCCAGCATTCCCTCGTACAGTTCCGCGGCGATGTCCACCTTCTTGACCCGCGCGCGGATCTCGGCGGCGGTGAGCCTGAAGGCACCGATGACGGCCGTATGCCGCTGGGCGATGTACGCCTTGGCCTCCTCCCGCGTCATGGAGAAGACCTGCATTAAGGCCAGGATCACGAACTCGTCTTCGCTGACCGTGCCCGGGATCTTCACCTGAAACGGGCCGTAGAAGAGCTTGGGCTCCTTGGTGGGCGTGGCGCTGGTGACGGGGAAAGGCCCGCGGTTCATGGGCTTCGCTTCATCGTCCTTGGCCGTGACAGGCACTCGGTTCAGGCCGATGAGCCGCCCCTGATTGAAGGCGGACTGGACCTGCTCTCGGACCTTGAGCTTGTCGCCCAGCATGGACCGGGAGGCACCCACCGAGACGGCCATCTCCTGCAGTTGATGGTCCCTGAGGACGCCGACAATGGAGAGGAAGGAGCGGCGCTCGAGTTTGTGCTGGGCGCGCTGGCGCTCTTCGGCTGTGAGCGCCGCCACGTGGATGATGATGGCGTCCGACGTGGTCCAACGTCTCTGGTCCATCCATGGCCCCGGGTGAGAACAGGCTTCCGTGTTCTGCCTGGGGTTATAGGCCGAATGCCTCTGCTTTTTCGAGGGTCCCCGCGTCCGTGAAGCCTCACCCAGATTCTATGGGCTCACCGGACCTGCTCAGCTGGCTCCAGCACAGGGGCCACCCCAGCAGGCGGGGTGTTGAGCCTCAAGCAGTCACGCTGCCCCAGAAGCCCACGCCCTGCTGCCTCCCGCCTGGGTGGCCCTGGGCGGGTGTGTGCCCAAAGGGCTGCATCGCCTCTCTTCCGGCCCGGTGCCAAGCCCTGGGCGCACCCGTTAGCGGCCTCCCCGGCCCGGCGCTCCAGCCCGCCACCTCTCAACACGCCTTCCATTTTGAGGACAGCTAGGCTCACCGAAGCTCTCCAGGAAGGCGCACCGGGGCTGCTTGCTGGGGGGAACTGAACGTCCACCTCCAGCCAGCGTAGCCGCTCCAAGCGGCGGGTTCGATTCCCGCCGCTTCCAATAGGGGGGCGGGAGGCGCGGTGCTGCTCGGGTTCGTCGGCGCCAACTGCGAGGGTCCGCTTCCGCTCGCCCTCTCGCCGAGGCTCACCCGCGGCCCGTTTCCTCCTCGCCTCTCATCGAACCGGACGTGCGGATTTCCCGCATCCGGCTCTCGGACAGATTTCACGTGGGGCATTCAGCGTAAGAGGCTTTGCAGTTCCGCGGCTTCTGGCCGAGCGTGAGGGACCGGGCGGACTCATGGAAGCCGCGTGGCTGGAGGGGGCGGGGGTAGTGGCGCCCAAGAACGTTCGCTGGCAGGTGAGGAAGCAGCCGGCCAACGTGCTCGCCCCGCTTTCGGCCGCGCGAGACGGACGGCCACGTCAGCCTCGCGCCTGGCGAGGCTGAGCGAACGCGGGTCGGTCAACACCTCGAGGTCGATGCCGGGATGGCGACAATGGAACTCCGCGACCCCTCCACGGCCGTCAGCCGCACCGTGCCCGTCATGCCAGCCTCCTGGCCCGTCGGCGCAGGATGGCCAGCGCGCGCTCGTCCATGCCGGCGGCCAATCCAGCACTGCCGCCCCGTCGGCGGTGAGCGTGTAGCCGTCGGCTCACCGGTCGAACAGCGTGCGGCCGAGCGTGTCCTCGAGCGCGGCGATGCGACGGCCGACGGTGGCGTGGCTCACCTTCAGCGCCCGCGCGGCTGCCGACAAACTGCCCGCCCGCGCCAAGGCGACGAAGACCCTCAGGTCCTCCCAGTCGAGCGGCCCTGACCGTTTCTGCACAGCCATTGCGCGAAGATAGCGGATGGCTGAGCGGATACGCACGCGCTACTTCAGGAGCACCAACTGGGGCCACCCGCCCCGAGGAGACCCCCATGACTGCCCCCCGTACGCTTCTCTCCATGTTCGGCGCCGCATCGGCCCACCCCTCCCCGTTCGACCGCGCGGCGCTCGTCATCGTCGACGCCCAGGCGGAGTACCTGCCCTCCGGCAACCTGCCGCTCTTCGGCATCGACGCCGCGGTGGCGGAGACGGCGCGCCTGCTCGAGCTGGCCCGCCGCCATGGTACGCCGATCTTCCATATCGTGCACCACGGCCCCGCTGGCAGCCCCATCTTCGACCCGCAGGGGCCTGGCAGCGCCATCATCCCGGCCGTGGCCCCGAAGGCCGGCGAGGCGGTGGTGACCAAGGGCCTGCCGAACTCCTTCGCCGGCACCGACCTGCACGCGCGCATCCAGGCGACCGGCCGCAAGGAGCTCATCATCGCGGGCTTCATGACGCACATGTGCATTTCGGCCACGACGCGCGCGGCCCTGGACCTGGGCTACCGCAACACGGTAGTGGCCGCGGCCACCGCGACGCGCGACCTGCCCGGCCCCACCGGAGGCGTGGTGCCGGCGGCGGAGCTGCAGCGCAACGAGCTCGCGGCGCTCGCCGACATGTTCGCCCTGGTGGTGAAGGACGCGGGCGCCTGGACGTGAGGTCTCCGAGAGTGGAGGGCGTCGCGTGATTTCCTTGGCGTAGTTGACGCTAGTGATGCGACCCGTGAGCGCCATGGGCGGGCGCTACCACCGGCCTGGAAGCGTCCGCCGCCTGGACGCGCAGGACGAAGGGTACCGTCACCACCCGGCCCTGGCGCTGCACCTGGACCCACAGCTTGTAGAGGCCGGCGCGAGGGAACACCGTGTGGGCTGCCACGCCCTGCCCGGGCCTGGTGTCGAGCGGGTGCACGTGGAGGAAGTCCTTCCCATCCGCGCTGAGCACCACGAAGTGGGCCATGGCCCCAAGGTAGGGCTCGAGATCCTCCACGGGCCGGCCCGTCGCGGCGTCGGCGACGGCGACGTGCAGATGCGCGCCGGCGCCCGCGTGCACCGCGTCGCCGCCATGTAGCGTGAAGGCGAGGCCGCCACTGTGCTGCGCCCCGGGCGTTTCGGTGAGCGCGGCCTCAGGACGGGCCGGCCCCTCCACCCGAAGCGCATGCCGCTCCACCGGGGCGTCACCGCCGCCCGGGCGCGCGTAGTCCACGAACAGGGTGTAGTCCCCACCCGTTTCGAAGGTGTGCTCCAGCGCGAACTCACCGCCCCGGGGCTCCGGGTGCAGGTGCGCGAAGCTCTGCACGTCGTTGGAGATGACGAACAGGTGCATGGGCTTGCCATGCGAGAGGGAGAGCGTGGGCACCGGCTGTCCCTGCGCATCTCGGACGCGCAGCACCAGCGTTGTGGGCTTGCCCGCCTGCGCGGGCGAGGGGGTGGAACGCAATTGCGTGCTGGACATGGATGATTTCGTCGTGGGCTGAGGGTGGGAGTGGCCGCGGGCGTGCGACTCCTTTCCGAGCGCGGGTCCCGCGAGGGCGAGTGGCGCGGCCAGCAGCGTGAGGTGGGCAAGTGTGATGGTGAGGCCGGGTTTCAGGCGAGCCACGGTGTACCTCCTGGGGAAGATGTGAATGGAATGGCCTTTCCGTGAGAGACGCAGTGGGCGCGTGAGCCTTACAGCGCCCCCATTCGGCCGAGGACCCAGGCGAGCTGCAGTTGCCCCTGCGAGCCTCGGCTGGGGGGCAGGCGGATGGGCTTGTTGCCCAAGCGCGTCTGCTCAGTATTGACGGAATCCCACATCGTGGTGTGGGCGCGCCACACAACGCTCTTCCGCGACAGGAATCGGTCGGGCGCCTACGCCACCATGCTGTTCGTCGGCGCCGGGCTCGTGGGGACGTTCTACCTGCTGACGCTCTACCTGCAGGAGGTGCTGCGCTTCAGCCCCGTGCGGACCGGCCTGTCTTCGCTGCCCTTCAGTGCCGGCATCATCCTGGGCGCGGGCATCAGCTCGAAGCGGGTCGAGCGCCTCGCACCGCGGGCCGTGGCCGGCCCGGGACTCGTCGTGGGGGCCGCCGGCATGTTCTGGCTCTCGATGCTCTCGGTGGACTCGTCCTACGCCACGCACGTGCTGCCCGCCGTCTTCCTCACGTCGCTGGGGCTGGGTTTGAGCGCCGTGGCGATGACGCTCACCGCCGTCCACGGCGTCAGCGAGGAGCGGGCGGGCGTCACGTCGGCTGTGGTCAACATGGCGCAGCAGCTCGGTGCGGCGCTGGGCCTGGCGTATTCACCACCATCCACCGCGGCGTCGACGCCGGCCAACGGCAGGTTGCCGGACGTGTATTCGACCTGGGCGTCGACAATCACCAGCGCCGCGCGGTCGAACGGTGCGGGGTGGGTCGCTCCCTGGTTGATGTCCGCCTCTTCAGTAGCCCGTTAATTTCCGCGCAGCCATTCGCTATTGTCGTTCAATGGCTGTGCAAAATCGTTCAACAGGCCCGCTGGATTGGGAGGACCTGCGAGTCTTCGTGGCGTTGGCGCGGGCGGGCAGCCTGTCAGCGGCGGCGCGGGCGCTGAAGGTCAGCCACGCCACGGTCGGCCGCCGCATCGCCGCGCTGGAGAAGACGCTGGGCCTCGCCTTGTTCGACCGCCGTGCCGACGGCTACGCGCTCACCGCCGAAGGGGCGGCGGTGCTGGAACTGGCCGCGGGCATGGACGAGCGCGCGTTGGCCATCCTGCGCCGCGCGGGCCGGGAGGCAGGGCTGACTGGCACCGTGCGGCTGACCACCACGGAGGGGCTGGCCGAGCGCTTCCTCATTCCGCGCCTCGCGGGGTTCCATCACCGCCATCCCGGCATCGACCTGGAGGTGCTGATCGACCCGCGCTCGCTCAGCCTCGCCAGGCGGGAGGCCGATGTGGCCGTCCGCCTCGCCCGGCCGCGGGCAGGAGAACTGGTCACCCGCCGCCTCGCCGTCCTCACCTACGGCGTCTACGTGGCGCCAGGCGGCGACACGTCCGCCTGGGTCGGCGTCGACGATTCCTTGGCCCACCTGCCAGAGGCGCAGTGGCTGGCCCGGCACGCGGCGGGCGCACGCGTGGTGCTGCGCGTCAACGGGCTGCTGGCACAGCTCGCCGCGGTGCGGTCGGGTTTTGGCAAGGCGCTGCTGCCGCGATGGTTCGCCGAGGAGGAGGGGGGCCTCGTCGCCGTGCCGCCGCCCGCCCCGCCGCCGGTGCGCGAGGCGTGGCTGGTGGTGCACCGCGACCTGAAGGACGTGCCGCGCGTGCGCGCCCTCATCGACGCCGTGGTCGCCGCATTCGAGGCGGAGCAGGAGCTGCTCGGGTCCAGCGGCCCATGACGGGCTTTGGCGATGGAGCGTAGGAGCCGCGAACCACCGCTTGGACGCCCGGCCCCTTCCGGAATGCTTGACTTCTGCGTTTACAGGCGTAATCGTCAGACCGATTACAGGCGTAAACGGTGAGGAGCGAGACCGATGAGCCGGGTGTCGATCAGCGAAGCCGAGTCGCAGGTGATGGAAGTGTTGTGGCGCGCGGGCGAGGCAATCCCCGCCGAACAGGTCATCAGCGCCCTGGTCCGCCAGCAACACTGGCAAGAGGCCACCATCAAGACCTTGCTGAATCGCTTGCTGAAGAAGGGGGCGATTCGCGCCGAAAAAGACGGCCGGCGCTACCTGTACACGGCGGTTCTGAAACGCGACGAATGGGTGACCAGCGAGAGCAAGAATCTGCTCGATCGTCTGTTCGGCGGCCGGATCGCACCGTTGGTCGCCCATTTCGGGAGCCGGAGCAAGCTGAGCAAGTCGGACCTCGCTGAATTGACGCGGCTGATCGAGGAAATGCGCGATGACGAGTGAGCTCGTCGCCGCGCTGGTCCGCCTGACCTATGCCCTCAGCGCCGCCGTCCTGCTGATGCTGGCATTGCGCGGACCGCTGCGCCGCGTGTTCGGTGCGACCCTCGCGTACCAGACCTGGCTGGTGGTTCCGGCGATCGTCGCGGTCGCGCTCCTGCCCGCCGTGCGCGTCCAGCCCCAGGCCGTCCCGGTCTCCCTGCGAACCTTTTCGGGTGCGGCCGTGCCGGCTCTTCGCGAGGCCAGCATCCCGTGGCTATCCGTGGCCTTGCTCGTGTGGGGAGCGGGAGCCCTGATACTCGCGGCGGGGTTCTGGCGCGCGCACGTCCGCTTCGTGCGTGGTCTGGGTTCGCTCACCCCGCGCGAAGGCCTTTATTTCAGTGAGTCGCCCACCGCCGGACCGGCCTCGCTCGGACTGTGGCGCCCCAAGGTCATCGTTCCCTCGGATTTTCCGCGGCGCTATACGCCAGCCGAGCAGTTACTCATCATCCAGCACGAACAGGTGCACGCCGAGCGCGGTGACGCCGTGGTCAACCTGCTCCAGGTGTGCTTGCAGTGCGTGTTCTGGTTCAACCCGCTGATCCACTGGGCGGCAGTGCGCTTTCGCGTCGACCAGGAGCTCGCGTGCGACGCCGCCGTGCTGCGCGGCAACCCGGGTCAGCGCCGCGCGTACTCCCAAGCCCTGTTGAAGTCGCACACGCTTTCCACGGAAACACCCCCCACCGTTGCCTGTCTTTGGCGGTTCAATCACCCCATCAAGGAGCGCATCATGAGTTTGCAGCAGGTCCCACCTGGCAGGCTTCGTCGCCTTGCCGGCCGTCTCGCGGTTGCATCCCTCGTCCTTGCCGGCGGTTCCGCCAGCTTGCTCGCCCGCGCCGAAAATGCCCCTGCTGCTAGCGCTGTCCTCTACGAGGTCGCGATGGACCTGTCGACGGCAGGGGCCAAGACGGCCCCGCGCGTCCGCGTTCGTGAGGGCACACCGTTCGCGGTCAGCAGCGAGCGGAATGGCGTCAAATGGACGTTGGAATTCACCGTATCCAAAGCAGGCACGGCCGATGGGGTTGCAATGACAGGCAAGATCGATATCGATTCGACGACGATCGCCCGGCCCATGCTGGAGGGCCGTCTCGGCGAGCCCATGCGGTTGAAGGTCGAGGACGAGGGCAGGAACCTCGACCTGGCGATCGTCGTGCGCGAAGTGACCGCGAGGCCCGCCCAACCGTAAGCACCAGTTCGTACGCGGCGCGAGGGCCCCGGGCCGCATTCACCTGGAACTCCGCCATGGCCAGCGGGCTCAGGTAGGGTTCGCGTTCATGCGAATGACCTCCCTCGCTCTGCTCCTTTCCCGCCGCTTCCAGTAGAGTTTCAGTCGTCGTACAACCCGTCCATGAACTCCTGGAAGCTGTTGGCGACGGGGTGGACGGAGCCCTCGACGGAGACGAGGACGATACGAGGCTGTTCGGGCGAGCCTCGGTAGTCAAAACACAGGTCCTCTCCACCAGGGGTTCTGGCGAAGGGGAAGATGCCCGATGGGACATGGGAGCGAATGACTTCGTATGAATTGATGATGCAGTAGCTCTCCCTCCCCTCGTGTTCGGAGACTGTCAGTAGCACACCCAATGCATTGTCGCCTCTTCCAACCCTGAACCCATTGGGCTCGGGGGCCATGCCCTGATACATGGATACAACCCGCTTGTAGTCATCGGGAAGTTTGACTCCCCATGCAGACTCGATCCGCTCCAATTCATGTGGACTGACGGAACCTGGCGCTTTCAGGACGTGCGGTCTCCAGCGAACACTCATTTGAACTCCTCCATCCGAAAATCTATTGGTATCCGCCTCCCCAGATGGACATCCCTCCGGTGTGCGGTCTCGCAAGCTGGTGTGCGCCATCCGTAATGAGCTGCATTCTGCCTACGTCCTGGTGGTGATGCCATGTATAACCACTTGGAGCAGTAGTGCTCGTCGGCAACGCTTCAATCTCTCCTGGAGAGAGCTTCAGCTCTTTTGCCAGACGAGGATCGGCCGTGACCGCAGCTCCGGGTCTACCGAGGCCTCTACTACTGACTGAACACCGGGCCAGAGGCTCTCGAACGCGAACATGAGCGCCATGTCCGCCCGCTCCTCCTCGTCCAGGTGCAGTTCAGGCTCTCGGACAGTCCCGCAGCGCGAAGGGGCCTCGTACTGGGAGCACGAACTCGACCAGGCGAGCTGCGAGGAGCGCGAGGCTCGCCAGGCCGCAGAGAGCCTCGGAGTCTTGCCCGGCCGGTGGAAGAGGGGCTGGGGCGGGCCGGGGAGTTGCGCCACCAGCAACCGCATGGAGTGCTCGAACTCAGCCTGGGAGAAATGCACGGGCGCGCGCCGGGGCAGGGCGGGGAGCACCACCTGTCGGCCTTCCGCCTCGAGCACCACCCGCGCGGGCCCGGCCACCGACTCGCAGGACTCCTCCGCCACCGCTCTGGCGGGCTCCTGCTCCCACCGCATTCCATCGTCCGTTGCGCATGCGGCCAAGGCCAGTACCAGCGTCACCGTCCACGGGCGCAGCCCTTGAAGGGCTCGGCTCGTGCGCTCATGGCTCGGTGGCGGCTTGCGCCCTCTCCTGATCGTGGCCGGCATGGGAGCGGAGCATGGTCCACATCATTTCCTAGTCGCACCCAAAAAAGGACCAACCGGAATGGACGCGCCTGGACTCGCCCGGACAGATGGGCGCCCCATTTTCAGAGGGAAAACCGAGGGTGGGCCTCTGGTCCCGAGGAAGGGCGGATCTCCCCTTAGCGGCTTCGATTCCCGCCGCCTCCACCCTTCAAGGGCCAACATCTGGGGCAGCTATATCGAGTTCGCGCCTGTGAAAGCCCCGCCCAGGGAACTGTGGACCGACGCGGAGCACGCACCGGACGTGCGCGCCCACCGCTCACGTCCGGCGAGGGCTCCATCAACGACCGTGATGCTCGCCCGTGCGTCCTCGCAGATGTCCATCCTGGTACCCCGGCAGGCGGCCTGGCTGCTCGCTTGCCCTGTATGGGCCCGTCCAACGGGTAGAGACGACGGTCCGTCGTGGCGGTGTCGGAGCTGAAATTCTCGGGAGCGCTCAAGCGTCAATTCGCGTGATCTCCATGATTCGTTCGTGCTCGAAGGATGATGCGCTCCTCCCTGTCTTCGAAGGTGGCGGAAAGGACCCGATCGAAGTCAGACACGCTCGCTCGCAGGATGCCCTGGCGGACTTCGTCGACTCGGCCGCCATCGGCCTTCACTGGGTCGCATCCGATGGAACCATCCTGTGGGCGAACAAGTCGGACTACGAGCCGCTCGGCTACACGGCCGAGGAGTACATCGGCCACAACATCACCGAGTTCCACGCGGACAGCGAGGTGATCGCGGACATCCTCCAGCGGCTCACGCGGGGGGAGAAGCTCCTGGAGTACTCGGCGCGGCTGCGGTGCAAGGACGGCTCCGTGCGCGAGGTCTCCATCACCTCCAGCGTCCGCTTCGACGAGAGCGGGAAGTTCCTCCACACCCGGTGCTTCACGCGGGATGTGACCGAGCACCTCGTGGTCGCGCGGGCGCTCCGCGAGAGCGAGGAGCGCTTTCGAATGCTGCTCGCGGGGGTGAAGGACTTCGCCATCTTCATGCTGGATGCGGGCGGCCGTGTGGAGACCTGGAACCTGGGCGCCGAGCGTCTCTACGGCCATTCGGCCGAGGAGATCATCGGCCAGCACATCTCGGGGCTCTACACGGAGGAGGACCAGCGGGCGAGAAGGGAGGAGGAGGACCTCGCGACGGCGAGCCTCCACGGCCGGCACGAATCCGAGTGCGAGCGCGTCCGCAAGGATGGGAGCCGCTACTGGGCGCACGTCGTCACCACGGCGGTGCGGGACTCGGATGGGCGGCTGCGCGGCTTCGCCAAGGTGACACGGGACGTGACGGACAAGCGGAAGGCGGAGGAGGAGAAGGAGCGGCTCCTCCGAGAGCTCAAGGAGGCCGTCGCGGCCCGGGACGAGTTCCTGTCCATCGCCTCTCACGAGCTCAAGACTCCCCTGACCTCGGTGAAGCTGAACCTGCGTGCCCTGGAACACCGCACGGAACAGACAGGCGAGAAGACGGACGGTACCGCGGGCCGCAAGATCGTGCGGATCCACGGGCAGATCGATCGTCTGGCGAAGCTCGTGAACAGCCTCCTGGACGTGTCCCGCATCACGGCGAACCGGCTCGACTTCCATCTTGAGGAAGTGGATCTCGGAGAGGTCCTCCAGGATGTCCTGGGGCAGTTCAAGGAGGATCTGGACCGGGCGGGGTGCTCGCTGCACCTGAGGAGCGACACGGGTGTCCTCGGCAGGTGGGACCGGCTCCGCTTGGATCAGGTCGTCAGCAACCTGCTCTCCAATGCCATCAAGTACGGACCGGGCAGGCCCGTCGAGGTGGACTTGCAGCGCCTGGGGAAGAGCACGCGCCTGGTCGTGCGAGACCATGGCATCGGCATCTCGGCGCGGGACCAGGAGCGCATCTTCGAGCGGTTCGAGCGGGCGGTGTCGCTCCAGCACTACGGGGGCTTCGGCCTCGGGCTCTGGATCAGCCGACAGATCGTCGAGGGACTGGGCGGCTCCATCGCCGTTCACAGCGAACCGGGGCTGGGCTCGACCTTCGTCGTCGAGCTTCCCCTGGGTGGGCCCTCGGACGGATGAGACGCCTCCCACCCAAGGTGTCAGACACCCTACCCTTCGTTGCGCTTGCCGCTCGGTTGATCTATCCAGGGCGCGACATGGCTTTCTCGAGTTGCTTCAAAGGATTGAAACGGTCGAGAACCTGGTGAGATGAAATGCAAGTAGACGAAAAGACAGCGTTCAAAGCAATGGCTCGTTTCCTGGAAGACTACTGGAACCGAGTCGGTAGGCCAGTGGCCCTGGGTGACTTGCTATCGGGGCTTCAATTGGGTTCAGACGGTCAGCCTATGGATCCGGCCCATTGGTCCGACTGGATGCGAGCTCTGGAAAGCACAAGTCTGGAACACGTTGATTGATATAGACAAGCCACCGCTGGGCTGTGAGCTTGGCCCGAGCGGTGGTTGCTTCAGGTGAATCCGAGTTTGAACAGGGCCCATGCCAGCGGGCGTCAAGGAGCCCGATTACGGCGTCATCCAGTTACGCGAGACGCACAGCATGACCAGCAGCTTGAGCGTGTCGCCGTAGTAGTCCTCGGTGGGGCCGGTGGAGACGATCTGATTCCACAGGCTGTCCAGCCATGCCTGACCACCGGCGTCCGTGGTGGCCGCGACGGCGAACGGCGCCATGAAGACCATGTCGTTGTAGGACTCGATCTGGCGGCCGTCGAGGTAGTAGCCGGCACGGATGTTGTTCGGCTTGCCTCCGGTCTTGCCGCGAATCCAACGACTGATCATGCTGGCCGCGTTGCGCGAGCGTGTGTCGCCACTGATGGCCGCGTCGATGCCGATGCGCCACGGCACGCGGCTCGCATTCCAGGAATACCTGCCGTCGTGCGGAGCCTCGAGGAAGTTGGCGGGCGCGGGGCGAGGCGTGGTGTTCGTGTTGACGATGAAGTCGGGCACCAGGCCAGTCGAGCTGGCGTATCGGGTCTGCATCGTTTCAATCAACGTCTGATGCGCGCTCAACACCCGCGACCAGTCGGTGCTGGTGTGGCCGATGAAGCCGCGGAAGTGGCCGAGCATCCAGTCCGAACTACGCGTGGCGTAGTAATAGGCGGGATCCTCCTGCAACATGGCCCAATCGCCGAGATTGACCAGTCGGGTGGTCGGATTGACATTGCTCTTCGCGATTGCATTGAGCACTCGGGTGGCTTCGGACGCGTAATTGATCGAGCCGCTGGAGCCCCACTGTTTATGCGCGAGCAGCAACGCGTAGGCGATGTCGAGATCGCCATCGGTGGCCGAGTCGTGGTCGAGGATGTCGCGACAGTTGGAATCCTGCGCCCAGGCCATCAGGTCGGGATTGTTCTGGCTGGGATGACGGCGGTTGTAGCGGTGCAGGCCGTCGAAGATCTCACGAGCCTGCGGGTCCTGTCCGGCCATCATCACGGCGATCAACATGCCGTAGCCCTGGCCTTCGGACACGACATGGGCGCCGTCTCCCGTGCTGGCCCGGATGCGGTACTCGTCCGGCTGACAACCGGCTTCTACGTAGCGGCTCTTCCACTTCCAATAGAAATCCGACGTCGCGTTATCGGCCGCGGCCGCACCGGCCGAAACACTCAAGGTCGACGAGTGGTAGGGCTGATGGTGGCTGCCAAACGGATGGTTCTGGGCATGTGCGGCGCCAGCGATGCCAAGGAAGGCCAGCGCAAAGCCTTGCATGAGATGCTTCAATGACCCAGTTCGTCTTGATGATGAAGACAGCACGCAAGGAATGGACATGGATGCGGCCTCCAGGCAGCAACGAGAGCGGAGAGAGGGTAACAGGAGTCGAAGCGAACGCCAGAGGGAAATGATTCACACCAGATTCTCATATGGCCAATTGGCTTTTTGAGAAAATTTGACGAGCTGGAATCAAGATCAAGGAGCTCGAGAAAGCCAGGGGTGTTGATTTCGTGTCTCCCTCCACCCCGCCCTCCCCTCGCTTCAGGGGGAGATCGGCGTGCAGAGCTCCACGAGCACTCCGTCGAGGTCCCTGACGTAGGCCACCGTCTGCCCCCAGGGCTTCTGCTTGGGCGGCTGCGCGGCCCGGGCGCCCGCCTTCACCGCGCGCTCGTAGGCGGCCTCGACGTCTGGCGCGACGAGCGCCACCTCCACCGCCGCCGCGTCCTCCTTCGGCCGGTTGAAGCGCACGGTGAGGCCATTGTCCTTCGCCATCTCCTCCGCGGCGAAGGCCAGCGCCGTCGCGCCGGTCTCCATCTCCGCGTACTGGCCACTCTCGTGGAGGAAGCGACGTTGCAGGCCAAAGGCCTTCTCGTAGAAGTCGACGGTGGCGGGTACGTTCGAGACGTAGAGGATGACGTAGCCGAGCTTCATGGCGGTGGACTCCGGTGCGCAGGTGGAACAGCGTGCGGCTGTATTCGCACGACCCACCCCAGCCTGTCTTGAAGGAATCGGACAGGGCTCAGCCCTCGAGCTGGAGCGCCGTGGGCGTGAGGCCCGCCAGGTCCCGTACCTCGCGCGAGAGATGCGCCTGGTCGGCGTAACCGCACGCGAGCGCCACGGCGCTCAGGTCCTCTCCTCCACCGGAGCGCAGCAGCACCACGGCTCGCTGGAAGCGGAGCACCCGGGCCAGCAGCTTCGGTGGCACTCCCGCCTCATCCAGCACGTCCCGGTGCAGGGTGCGCTCGCTCACCCCCAGCGTCCGTGCCAGCGAGGACATGCGCACCAGTCCTCCCGAGGACTGGAGCCAGCGCAGGGCCTGGGTGGCTCGGGGCCGAGGCGCCTCCCGGAAGGACGCCAGCCGCCGGGCGACGCTCTTCTGGAGGAGGGCCTGGGCCTGCGCAGGTGAGCGACAGTCCTCGAGTTGCCGCTGGAGCAGGGTGAGGGCTGGCGAACAGTCCGCGACGGGAACACTGAGTCCACGGAGCTCGCGGGGACTCACGCCGAGCAGCGGGAGCGCCCACCCGGGCTTGAACCGGATGCCCAGGCTCACCGAGCCGGGCTCGATGGTGACGAGGGCGAAGCGCTCCATGGGGCCGACCACCTTCAGGGACGGGGCGGCCATCCACACCGGGCCTCCCGTGTCACGGAAATGGAAGATGAGGTCGGTGCAGCCGTCCGGCAGTATCCGGTGGAGCTCGGGCCCGGCTCCGGCGTCACGAGGTGGCGCGGAGTAGCGCCAGAACGCGTCCACCGCATCCGCCATGCTGGCGGGGGGCGCGAGCTCCTCGTAGCCCCTCATCTGCGCACCGGCTGTCATCTCGCACCTGTTCCCCGGACCCGGGACACAGCGTGCCCGAAGCGGCACCGGAATTGCCAGCGAGCGGATCTTCTAGCGCTCCACGTATCCCTTGAGGCCGACGGCGAGCGCGTCGAAGACGATGCGGCAACGTGGGGTCGACTTGAGGTTCTCGTGCATCGCCAGCCAGGTCCCGAGCTTCAGCTCGAAGGCATCCGAAAGCACGCGGACGAGGTTGGGGTCCCGCCTCGCCAGCGCGACCTGGCAGACGCCGATCCCAAAACCGGCCCGGATCGCCGCCAACTGGGCGAGGTCGCTGTTGGTCCGCAGCGCGAAGCGGGCCACGTCGAACTTCGGGACGCTCTTGAGCAGGCTCCGGATGGCCGGTGTCTCCCGGTCGAAGCCGATCACGCTGTGCGTGGCGAGGTCCTCGAAACGCTTCGGCGTGCCCCGCCGGTCGAGGTAGCTCCGATGGGCGTGCAGCCCGAGTGGGATCGTGCCGAGGCGGCTCACCACCAGGGACTCCTGGCTCGGCTCCACCATCCGGACGGCGATGTCGGCATCGCGTCGGAGCAGATCCTCGACGGTGTTGGAGACCGCGAGCTCGATGACGAGCTCCGGATACTGCTCTCGCAGGGCCGTCAGGAGGGGCGGTAGGACCTCGATACTCATGACCTCGCTGGCGCTCACCCGGACGGTGCCCTTCACGGTGCCACCCTGGCCCGAGGCGGCCCGAAGCAGGGATGCCGCCGTGGAGGACAGCGCCTCGGCGTAGGGCAGCAGCTCCAGGGCCGCCTCCGTGGCGGCGAGGCCGCGCTGCGAGCGGGTGAAGAGCTGGAAACCGATCGCCTGCTCGAGTGCCTCGATGTGCCGCCCGATGGTCGGCTGCGTGAGTCCCAGCGAGCGCGCGGCGCCGGACAGCGAGCCCTCCCGTAGAACGGCCAGGAAGGTCCGGTAGAGGTCCCAGCTCGGGTCGACGCGGTTCATGCATTTCCGTATAGCGACCCCACGCATTCATGCAATGGCGTTCAGAGGCCCTGGAGGCGATGTTCCTGTCGTGGACAACGAACGGAGAACACACATGACTCGGAATCGGAATGCACTCGTCCTCGGAGCTACCGGCGGTATCGGCGGAGAGGTCGCACGGAGGCTGAAGGCGCGCGGCTGGACGGTCCGGACCCTCCACCGCGACCCCGCCAGGGTGGCGGCTGGCAATCGCGACCAGACCGGCTTCACCTGGTTCCAGGGGGATGCCATGCACCCCGAGGAGGTCGTCGCCGCGGCCCGGGGCGTCTCCCTCATCGTCCACGCGGTGAACCCGCCCGGCTACCGCAATTGGGGCGAGCTGGTGTTGCCCATGCTGGACAGTACCCTCGCGGCGGCACGGGAGAGCGGCGCCCGTATCCTCCTGCCGGGGACTGTCTACAACTACGGACCCGACGCGTTCCCGGACGTGGATGAGACGTCCCCACAGCATCCCGTCACCCGCAAGGGCGCCATCCGCGTCGAGATGGAGCGCCGCCTGCGTGCGGCCGCCGCCAGAGGCGAGGCGAAGGTGTTGATCGTCCGCGCCGGGGACTTCTTCGGGCCCGGGGCGGCCAACAACTGGTTCTCGCAGGGCCTGGTCAAGCCTGGCCAGCCCGTCACCGCCATCACCGCTCCGGGCCCGCGGGGCATCGGCCACCAGTGGGCCTACCTCCCGGACGTCGCCGAGACCATGGTCCAACTGGTGGAGCGCGAGGAGGCGCTCGAGACCTTCTCGACGTTCCACATGAACGGACACTGGGACGACGATGGAACCCGGATGATCGCCGCCATCCGCCGGGTCGTCGGCCGTCCGGACCTGAAGGTCCGCGCCTTCCCCTGGTGGTTGCTGGGACTGGCCTCGCCCTTCATGCCGCTGTTCCGGGAGCTGAGGGAGATGCGCTACCTGTGGGAAACGCCGGTCCACATGAACAACGCGCGCCTCCTGGCCGTGCTCGGCAGGGAGCCCCACACGCCGCTCGACGAAGCCGTCCGGACCACCCTGGTCGGCCTCGGCTGCCTGGAGGGCGGTGTCGCGCTCCCCTCACCCGCTACTTCCTGCTGACCCACCGGTCTCGAGCTGGGGTCCCGTCCCTGCGCGTCACGACCCGCGCTGCCGCTCGACCTCGGCGCGCAGACGGTCCTCCTGCGCGCGCAGCTCCGGCGTGAGCTCGCTGCCGAAGTCCTCGGCCTCGAAGACCGGACGAATCTCGAGCTCCGACTCCTCGCCGGGCATGGGGTCTGGGCAGCGGCGCGCCCACTCCACGGCCTCGTCCATCGACTTCACCTGCCAGATCCAGTAGCCGGCGATGAGCTCCTTCGTCTCGGCGAACGGACCGTCGATGACGCTCTTCTTTCCGCCCGAGAACCGCACGCGCTTGCCCCTGCGGCTCGGGTGGAGGCCGTCGCCGGCCAGCAGGACGCCGGCCTTCACCAGCTCCTCGTTGTACTTGCCCATCTCGGTGAGCAGCTTCTCGTCGGGCATCACGCCCGCCTCGGAGTCCTTCGTTGCCTTGACCACCACCATGACGCGCATCGTCGTTTTCCTTTCGGGTTGGGAGGACGCTCCGGGCGAGGATGACCGCCAGCGTCTCCTTTCTGAATGGCGACGAACGAGCCTGGCAAGGATCGACACGCCCCCCCGGAATTCGTCACCGTAACCGGGCAGCCTACGAAACCGTCGTGATTTCCAGTGCTTATGCTTGGAGCCCAACACCACGCGTACCGGGGTGGCCTCGTTCCGGCGTCAGCCGAGCAGGCCGGCTGGGGGCAACAGGATGTGCTGCCTCGGTGGCCTGGGCCAGCGGCCACGCCTTGATGGGAGGGGGTTGGAACCTGCCTTCCTCGAAGCCCGCACGCAGGTCATCTTCCATGGTCTTCATCTTCGTTCTCCATTTCTGCCATCCAGAACGAGATGATCGAAGAACTCGTCGTCCACATGAACAGTGACTCCCAGATTGGCACCGGCGGCGGACCGCAGGAAGCCAGACTCGTCAGGGGTCTTCCTCAGCGGAGTCGAGGGGAGTTGGACGGTGCTGGTATTCTGGCTGGATGGAACCCGCCATCACCTTTCGTGCCCTCACGGAATCGGATCTTCCTCTGCTGCACACCTGGCTGGCGCGTCCGCACGTGACGGAATGGTGGGAACCCGCGCCCACGGCCGAGCAGGTGCGCGAGGACTATCTGCCGCGCCTCGCGCCGCCGGACATGCTGCCGCTCGATGCGCCTGCCGGAGTCGTGCAGTACCTCGCGTACGAGGCCGGCGAGCCCGTCGCCTTCGTGCAGGCCTACCGCGTCATGGCCCACCAATCCGAGGGCTGGTGGCTGAACGAGACGGATCCGCATGCCCTGGGCGTGGACCAATTCATCGGCTTGCCCGAGCGCCTGGGCCAGGGGCTGGGTACGCGCATGCTGAAAGCCTTCATCGAGTTTCTGTTCAAGGACCCGCGGGTGACCCGCATCCAGACCGATCCGGAGCCGACGAACGCACGGGCGATCGCCTGCTACCGCAAGGTGGGCTTCCGGGACGTGGGCGTGGTCGAGACGCCTGACGGCCTGGCGCTCCTGATGCGTATCACGCGCGGTGCTCGAGCGTGACTGAACGCGGTATGGGCCCCCGCGGAGGGAGCGACTGTTGCTCTACTCTACGTGCAACGGATTTGAAGAGGAGCACTGGAATCCAGCTGCCGTGAGTGCAACGGATTGACGGGGTTTTGCGGGGTTTGTACGGTGACCGCAACCCCTTGGACATAGGAGTCAAAAGCGACTCGTGCGCGGCTCTCCATTGGCAGACGTGCACGACCCCTGGCCTGTCGCGAAGCTGCTGTGTCGACAGCTCTGTCACGAGGTCCTGCATGTGCACCACCGCCATGAAGTGGGCGTGCCTCTAACCGTACGGATATTCCACGTGTAGAGGGGATGAGGGCCCGGTTGCGGAACAACCAGGCCCCCATCACGCACTATCGTGGCGAGGCAGCGACCGCCCCGGCGACCACGAAGTCGAGGGAGCCCCTGCTGGAGGGCCCGAGGGTGACGGGATTGGTGAAGTTCGCCGGCTCGACCACCGCACCCGGGATGGAGGCGGTCAGCGTCCACTGCCCTGCCGGAACGGGACCCAGGAAGTACTCCCAGAGTCCCTGTTCCGAGTTGTAGTAGGAAGTGGTGGTCCTCAGCCCATCGGAGATGGTGGCGGGCCCGTTGGCTCCATGGATGTTGCCGTAGGCATACCAGCCGGTGGAGGTGAAGTTCGTCCCCGTGACGGGTCCGGCCAGGACCTCGACGGGCTGGGTGAAGCCCTGCGGGATGAACTGCCAGCCCGCCAGCGTGGCCGTGAGCGTGTGCAAGCCCTCCGGCACGCCCTCCAGGGAGTAAGCCCCCGTGCTGTTCGTCACGGTGGAGCGGGTGCCATCGCTCACGCGCACTCCGGCCACTCCGATTCCTTCGTGCGTCACCCGGCCTTGGATCGCGTAGCTATGAATGGCAGTCGCGGTGAAGTCCAACCCATCCTGGGTGCCAGACACCGCCACCGGCACGGTGAATTCGCGCGTGAGGGCGTAACCGTGGCGGATGGCGCTCAGCGTGTGGTGACCCGAGGGCACGTGGGCGAGCGTGTACCTGCCGTCCGAGTCCGTGTACGTGACGCGAGTGCCGGTGCCATCCGAGATGATGGCGTCCGAGAGGGGAAGACCTCCGTGCGTCACCCGCCCGGAGAGGACGAAGGAGCTCGGCGTGCCCACCTTCACCAGGACGGAGGCGCTGGCGGTCCGGCCCTTCATGTCCGTCACCGTGCACCGGACGCGGTAGTCCCGCGCGGTGTCGAAGGTGCGGGAGACGGTGGGGCCGTTGGTCCCGAAGGTGTCATCCCCGAAGTCCCAGGAGTAGGCGAGTGCGTCTCCATCCGGATCCTCCGCGATGGCGGTGAAGGCGACCGAGCCATTGAGCGGCACCGCGGTGGCGCTCGCGGTCACGGAGACCTGGGGCGCGCGGTTGTCCGGGAAGCTCCCCAGGTTCACCACGACATCCAGGGACTGGGGCTGCGTGCCTCCGAGACGAACCGGCGTGACGTGGATGCCGGCGTTCTCGTCGGAGAAGGTCCTGCCAATGACGAGCGCGGAGTCGTTCCGGCCGTTGGGGCTGCCGGGTGTCATGTCGAGCAGCTGGCTCGCTTTATTGCTGGTCGGATGGCCCCAGTTGATGGAGACCCCGTTCATGAACCAGGGGTTCGCGCTGACGGACTGGCGGAAGTCCACCCAGTAGCTCTTCGTGCCAATGGGGCGCGGAATCCGCAGCGCATACGTGCTGGAACCGGAGGGCTCGAGTGCGTGGAGGCGGTAGGTGCCGCTGGCCGTCACCGTCTGCACCTGTGTGGGCTCGATCCACCCGAGCAACGTCTTGTACCAGGCATTGAAGTCATACAGCGACGTGCTTTTGGCGCCCATGGTGTCGAACGGGTGGCCGTAGTCCAGGAGCGTGCCGGCGCCGATGCTCAGCCCATTCGTCGGAATCCAGGCGTTGGCGTGACTCAGGCCGAAGTTGTGCCCCAACTCATGCGCGAACACCCGGGCGGAGAACTCCCCGTTGACCCACATCCCCTTGCCCTTTATCGAGCCGAGCCCGGCCCATTGGGTGAAGATCTTCTTGAACCCGACGGCGTCCAGCTCGTACCCCGCCGTGTCCCAGCCCGCGGCCAGCGCGGCCTCCCGCGCATGCTCCAGCAGGGTCATGATGTTGTCCTGCTCTTGCAGGTAGAAGGCGGTCGTCTCGGGCATCCGCAACACCGGCGTCACGGTGACCTCGACCGTGGTGCGCCCGTAGGAGTTGGCCTTGTAGTAGTTGCTCACGGTCGTGTTGATGATCGACTGCACGGCGCTGGCGGAGGCGGGCTCGCCGGGCAGGTCGCTGAAGTCCACCAGGATGAGGAGCAAGCGCTTGTGGCCCTCCGTCCAGGCGGAGAGCTGCGACACGCCGAGCGCCGAGCGGTCCTGCTCACGACCCTTGTCCTTCAAGGACTCGCTGAGCACGGACAGGCGTTGCTGCTCGCACAACACCATCACCCCATCCCCGGCATGCACGCGCAGGCCGCCCCCGGCGCTCACGTTCCTTCCAGCGCACGAGCTGTCCAGCCGTACCGGCAGTCCTTGCACGCTCTCTCCCGGAGCCAGCACCCGCACCGGGCTGTCGCTCACCGCCATGCGGTCGTCGAGCACCACGCCATGCAGGGGGATCTCCTTCTGGCTCGGCTGGTCCAGCCGCCAGCCATGAACGAAGGCCCGGTACGTCCGGCCCGCGAGCGTCACGAACCGCACGACGTGCTCTTCGTGCTCCGGGGCACTCTCTGGAGGCAGGGCGCTGAGGACGCTGAGCTCGCCCATGCCGCTGACGGGTTGCTCCAGATGCCGCAGCACCTGCTCTGGCATCTCCCTGCGCACATGGAAGGCCAGCTCGTGCCGCAACGCCTCACGGGGATCCCCGGAGATGAGCGCCGAGAGGGCTACCCGGCGTGTCATTGCAAGGGATTCGCCTTCGGGCACGAGGGACGGCCGGGCCGAGGCTCCCGTTCTGAGGTAGCGCTCCGCCCAGGCATCGAACGCCGTGAAGGCGTTGGCGCCCACCACCGCGGGACGGGGCGCGGCGGCCGGGGGGGTTGTCTGGTTACAGCCCAGGAGGAAGAGAGTGGCGAGCCAGAAACTCGCCCATCTTCGACGGAACGGCGGGGTTGGGGTCATGAGTACCTCGCTGCGGGTTGGGACCCGCGACCCCAGCAATCGCCATACCGGGAACGTCCACTCCCGAACGCCCTCCAACCTCCTGGATTCCCAGGGGTGTTATGTCTCTCAAAATCTGGAAAGGCCTCTCAAAAAAGTGAAAAGTCGCAAAGTTTGCGAGGTCCGCAAGCTTTTCACCCCCTCCTGGCTACTTCTGGCCGTAGTACGCGTTCTGGCCGTGCTTCCTCTCGAAGTGCTTGCGGATGAGACGATCGGAGAGGCGGGGCGCGTCGGGAGAGAGACCGCGGGTGATGAACGCCATCTTCGCGAGCTCCTCCAGGACAGCCGCGTTGTAGACCGCCTTCTCGGCGGTCTCTCCCCAGGCGAAGGGCGCGTGCCCGGCCACCAGGACCATGGGGGTATGCAACGGATTCCGGCTCCGGAAACACTCCAGGATCTGATTCCCGGTCTCCGTCTCGTAGTCGCGTCCCACCGCGTCGTCGGTCATGAGCGCCGTGCAGGGGACGTCTTCGGCCAGGTGGTCGGCGTGGGTCGTCCCGTAGATGGGGATCGGCAGGCAGGCCTGGGCCCAGCCCGTGGCGTAGGTCGAGTGGGTGTGGACGATGCCCCCGAGGCCTCGCAGGTTCCGGTACAGGACGATGTGGGTCCTCGTGTCCGAAGAAGGTCGGAGGGTGCCTTCGACGATCCTCCCCTCGAGATCGACCACCACCATGTCATCCACCTGGAGCTTCTCGTAGGCGACCCCGCTCGGCTTGATGGCGAAGACGCCCGCCCCGGGATCCAGGGCGGAGACATTTCCGAAGGTGTAGATGGCGAGCCCGCGCCGCGGAATCTCCATGTTCGCGGCCCAAGCCCGTTCCTTCAATTCGCGATATTTCGATTCCATGAGGCCTCGATGCGGTTCGGTTCGGTGCTCGAGAGTTCTCGCGGCCTACCCGCCAGCATGGGCAGCCCGCTCGGTGGCCGTGGGCGCGGGGAGCTGCTGCCCGTTGACCTCTCGGGTCGCGCGGGCGGGCTCCTTGCTCCGGGGACCACGCGCCAGCGCCCTCTGCAACAGACAGAAGACGAGCAACAACAGACCAATGACGATCTTCGTCCACCAGGAGCTGAGGCTGCCCTCGAACATGATGAGGGTCTGGATGGTGCCGTAGATGAGGACGCCGACCAGGGTGCCCGCGACATAACCCGAGCCACCGGTGAGCAAGGTGCCCCCGACCACCGCCGCCGCGATGGCATCCATCTCCATTCCCTGCGCGTGCAGCCCGTACCCGGAGAGCATGTAGAAGGTGAAGGCGATGCCCGCCAGGGCGGAGCAGAAGCCGCTGAACGTGTAGGTGAGGATCTTCGTCCTCGCCACCGGAAGGCCCATCAGCAGGGCGGACTGCTCGCTCCCGCCAATCGCGTACAGGGTCCTCCCGAAGCGCGTGTAGTGGGCGAGGTACATCGCCACCACCAACACCACCAGTGCCATGACGACGTTGACGGAGATGGAGGTGTCGAACGGCAGCGGAAAGCGGATCGCGGAGACCTCCGTGAAGAACGGGTCCGTGATGGCGATCGAGTCGATGCTGATGAGGTAGCAGAGCCCCCGTGCGAAGAACATCCCCGCCAACGTGACGATGAAGGGCTGGACCTCGAAGTACTGGATGACGACCCCGTGGACCAGGCCGATGGCCGCCCCCATCAGCAGAACCAGGGGAATGACCAGCGCGGGGCTCCAGCCCCGGTTCTCGACCAGGGTCGCCAGGACCATGGTGGTCAGAGCAATCACCGAGCCCACCGAGAGGTCGATGCCACCGGAGATGATGACGAAGGTCATCCCGATCGCGGCGATCAACAGGAAGGCGTTGTCGACGAAGAGGTTGAGGAAGACCTGGAGCGAGAAGAATCCCTCGAACGCGACCGAGCCCGCCCCGAACATCGCCACGAAGAGTCCCAGGGTGACCACGAGCGGCAGGTAACGCGGGTCCAGGCGGGGCCTCGGATGCGCCGGCGTCAGAGCGGGGAATGCCGCGGCGGAAGCAGCGGAGTTTCCATCGTTCATCACAGTGCCTCCCGGAGCTTGCCCAGCGTGGCGATGCGGTTTCGCACCTTGTCGGACTGCAGGATGCTGACGAGAAAGACGACGGCCGCCTTCACGACGAGCGTCACCTCGGGCGGCACGCCGACGGAGTAGATGGTCGTGGTGAGCGTCTGGATGATGAGAGCCCCCAGCACACTGCCCACCAGCGTGAACCGGCCGCCATTGAGCGCGGTACCACCCAGGACCACCGCGAGGATGGCATCCAGCTCGAAGAGCAGTCCCGCGTTGTTGCCGTCCGCGCTCTTGACGTTCGAGCTGACGATCAGGCCCGCGATCCCCGCGCACAGGCCGCAGAAGGCGTAGGCCCAGAAGGTGATGGCACGCGCGCGGACTCCCGCGAAGCGGGCGGCGACGGGGTTGAGGCCGACCGCCTCGATGAAGAGGCCCAGCGCGGTCTTCCGGGTGAGGAGCAGGAGCAGCGCCAACACGGCGGCCACGATGAAGAGCGAGAACGGGAGCCCCGCGAGGAAGCCATTCCCGATGAAGAAGTAGGGGGTGTAGTAGATGGTGATGATCTGACCGCCCGTGATGAGCTGGGCCACGCCGCGCCCCATCACCAGGAGGATCAGCGTGGCGATGATGGGCTGCATGCCGAAGAAGGAGATCAGCATGCCGTTCCACATCCCGAAGAGCATCGCCACGGCCAAGGTGACGACGATGACGAGCGGCAAGGGATACCCGGCCGCGTCCTGTGCCCCGCCACTCAGGTCCAGCTGGCCGCCGATCATCGTCGCCGCCACCGCCCCCGAGATGGCCACCACTGCGCCCACGGAGATGTCGATGCCGTGTGTGGCGATCACCAGCGTCAGCCCCATGGCGATGATCATCAGGGGCGAGGCGCGATTGAGGATGTCGATCAGGCTTCCGTAGAGGTGCCCATCCCGGATGGTGATGGAGAAGAAGTGGGGATTGAAGGCCAGGTTGAACAGCAGGAGCAGGGCCAGTGTGACCAGCGGCCAGAAGACCCGTCCCCTGGCCAGACCTCGCAGGAGCTCGGACGTGCGGTTCATGCCTGGCCTCCCGCGATGATCCGGAACACCGTGCTCTCGTCCGCCTCGCCCGCCTCGATTTCGCCCACCTTGCGGCGGTCGCGCATGACGGCGATGCGATCCGAGTAGCAGAGGACCTCTTCGATCTCCGAGGAGATGAAGAGGATGGCCATGCCCTTGTCACACAGCTCCATGACCTTCTCCATGATCTCCAGCTTCGCCGCCACGTCGATGCCACGGGTCGGCTCGTCGAGGATGAGCATTCGCGGGTCGGTGGCCAGCCAGCGCGCCAGGAGCACCTTCTGCTGGTTTCCGCCCGAGAGCTGGGAAATGGGCTTCTCCGCATCGGGAGTCTTGATGCCGAGGGCCTGGATGTAGGTTGCCGCCAGTTCGTCCTGCTGTTTCCGGGAGAGCGTGCGGAAGATGCCTCGCTTCGCCTGCAGGGCGAGCACCATGTTCTCGCGGATCGACAGCTCGCCCACGATGCCCTCGTGCTTACGGTCCTCCGGGCAGAAGCCAATGCCATGCTGGATGGCCTTCAAGGGTGAGGAGAGCTGCGCCGACTTCCCCTCGATCTTGATGGAACCCTGCTCGGCCCGATCGATGCCGAAGAGCAGCCGGGCGATCTCGGTCCGCCCCGAGCCAAGGAGACCGCCCATGCCCAGCGCCCTACCCCGCTTCACCTCCAGGCCCACGTCCTGGACCGAGCCCCTTCGTCCGAGCCCCTCCGCGCTGAGGAAGGGCGCCTCGGATTCATCGTTCCCTTCGTCCCGGGTCCCATCCTCCGTCGACGAGGGGCGGGCGCTCTTGGCCCTGCCCGGGCCCGCCTCGGCGACCTCGCGGCCGACCATCCGGGTCACCAGCTCGATGCGCGACAGCTCGGCGATGGGGTACTCGCCGACGAGCTCGCCGTTCCTGAGGATCGTGACACGGTCGGAGATCTCGAAGATCTGATCGAGGAAGTGGGTGACGAAGAGGATGGCCATCCCCTGGGCCTTGAGCTTCCTCATGACCGACAGGAGCATCTTCACCTCATCCTCGGCGAGGCTCGAGGTGGGCTCGTCGAGGATGAGGATCTTCGCCTGTGTGCTCAGCGCGCGGGCGATGGCGCACACCTGCTGCACCGCGATCGAATAGGCGGAGAGCGGTGCGGTGACGTCGATGTGGATGTTGAGGTCCGCCAGGAGGGCCTCCGCCTTCCGGTTCATCTGCTTCCACCGGATGGCGAAGGCCTCGGAGGGCTCATGACCGAGGCAGATGTTCTCCGCGACCGAGAGGTTCGGGCAGAGGTTCACCTCCTGGTAGACCGTGCTGATCCCGAGCCTCCGGGCCTCGCTCGGGCTCCTGGGCTTGATTTCGCCGCCCTGGAGGAGGATGCGTCCCGCGTCCGGGCGATGGACGCCCGTCAGGAGTTTGATCAACGTCGACTTGCCCGCGCCATTCTGGCCCACCACCGCGTGGACCTCGCCCGGCAAGAGGCGGAAGTCGACACCACGCAGAGCCTGGACACCGGAGAAGCGCTTCGAAATCCCCTTCACTTCGAGCACCGGAACGGCTTCGGTCATGGACGCCTCCTCGCTCAAGGCATGGGTGTCAGTACTTGCGGCTCGGGAACTCCTTGGCGGCGGTCTCCTGCGGGAACACACCCTCTTGCGTGACGATGCGCCGGGGCACCGGCTTGCCGGCCACCACGTCCTTCGCGAGGCTCATCAGCTGCGGCCCCAGCAGCGGGCTGCACTCCACCGTGCAGTTCAGCTTGCCGGCGATCATCGCCTCGAAGGCGCCCTTCACCGCGTCGATGGACACGATGATCACGTCCTTGCCGGGCCGCAGGCCGGCCTCCTCGATGGCCTGGATGGCGCCAATGGCCATGTCGTCATTGTGCGCGTAGAGGACATTGATCTTCTTGCCCTCGGCCTTGAGGAACGCCTCCATGACCTCCTTGCCCTTCGCACGGGTGAAGTCGCCGGTCTGCGAGCGGATGATCTTGAGCTTCGGATGATCCTTCAGGACCTCCTCGAAGCCCTTCTTGCGGTCGATGGCGGGAGCGGAGCCGACGGTGCCCTGGAGCTCGACGATGTTCACCTCACCCTTGGCGGCCAGCTCCTTGACCGGCGGATAGTCGACCAGCCACTTCGCGGCGCGGCGGCCCTCCTCCACGAAGTCCGAGCCCAGGAAGGTGACCCAGAGCGACTCGTCCTTCGAGGAGACGGCACGGTCGGTCAGGATGACGGGAATCTTGGCGGCCCTGGCCTCCCGGAGGACGGGCTCCCAGCCGGTCTCGACCACGGGCGAGAAGGCAATCACGTCCACGCGTTGCGCGATGAAGGAGCGGATCGCCTTGATTTGGTTCTCCTGCTTCTGTTGTGCGTCGGAAAACTTCAGGGTGATGCCCTCCTTGGCGGCGGCATCCTTGATCGACTGGGTGTTGGCCGTGCGCCACTCGCTCTCCGCACCGACCTGGGAGAAACCGAGCACTATCTTCTTGCCATTGGCCAGGGCGAGGCCCGGGCCGAACGCAAGGATGAGAAGGACTGCGGACGCTACGTTGAACAGGGCTCTCTTCATAGGTCGCCTCTCTCTTCGTGCTGTCTGGGGGGGTGAAAAAACCGTGCTCGCCTACCGGGCCAGCCGGTACGCGAGGTCGTTCCAACGGAGCTCGTTCTTGAGGGTGGAGAGCTCGGTTCCACTGCCGATGTGGATGAACTCGATGCCCACCATCGCCGCGAAGTCCTGGAGCTGGGAGACGGTGACGGCGCGGCTGAAGCCGGCATGGTGGGCGCCACCCGCGAGGATCCAGGCCTCGCAGCTCCGCTTGAAGTCGGGCAGGGGCCGCCAGACGGCGTGCGCCACGGGCAGATTCGGCATCGGCTTCTCGGGCTTCACGACGTCGAGCTCATTCACGATCATCCGCATGCGGCCGCCCATGTCGACGAGGGTCGCGTTGAGCGCGGGGCCGGCCCCGGCCGCGAAGACGAGGCGGCAGGGATCGGCCTTGCCACCGATGTCGAGGGGATGGACCTCGAGCGAGGGCTTGCCCTCCGCGATGGACGGGCAGACCTCGAGCATGTGCGCGCCGAGGACGAGCTCGTTCCCCTTGGCCAGGTGGTACGTGTAGTCCTCCATGAAGGAGACGCCGCCGGGCCGCCCCGCGCTCATCACCTTCATGATGCGAATGAGGGCGGCCGTCTTCCAGTCGCCCTCCGCACCGAAGCCATAGCCTTTCGCCATGAGCCGCTGACAGGCGAGGCCGGGCAGTTGCTTGAGCCCATGGAGATCCTCGAACGTGGTGGTGAAGGCGCTGAAGCCGCCCTCCTCGAGGAAGCCGCGCATTCCAATCTCCTGCCGCGCGGCATCGCGCAGCCCCATGCGCCGCTCGCCTCCCTTCCTGAGGGCCGGAACGAGGGAGTACGTGTCCTCGTACTCCGAGACCAGGGCATCGATCTCGGAATCGCTCACGTCGGCGATGCGGCCGACCAGGTCACCCACGGCATAGCCGTTCACGGACCAGCCGAACTGGATCTGCGCCTCGACGCGGTCGCCTCCGGTGACGGCCACCTCCCGCATGTTCATGCCACCGAAGCGGACGATCTTCATGCGCCGCGACTCGGCGAGGCCACAGGCCGCCCTCGCCCAACCGTCGAGCTTCGCCAGGACGTCCTCGTCCTTCCAGTAACCGACGACGATCTTCCGCTCCAGCCGCAGCCGGGCGCCGATGAACCCGAACTCGCGGTCGCCGTGGGCGGACTGGTTCAGGTTCATGAACTCCATGTCGATCTTGTCCCAGGGGAGCTCGCGCTCCGTCTGGGTATGGAGGTGGGCCAGGGGCTTCTGGAGGCGCGAGAGCCCGGCGATCCACATCTTCGACGGCGAGAAGGTGTGCATCCAGGTGATGACGCCGACACAGTTCGGCGCGTTGTTCGCCTCCAGGCAGACGTTCAGGATCGCCTCGGGATCGGTGAGCGTGGGCTTCCAGACCACGCGGACGGGAAGCTTCCCGGAGGCGTCGAGGGACTCGGCGATCTTCCGTGAATCAGCGGCGACCGTCGCCAGCGCCGCATCACCATAGAGATGCTGGCTTCCGGTGAGGAACCAGACTTCCTGCTTCTTCGAATCGATCATGACCCTGCTCCTGTTTCTCGTTCCGGTCCTGGCCTGGACATGGGGGCCTACTGCGTCAGCTGCTTCTCCACGAAGCCACCGAGCTCGAGGTAGCGCTGGTAGAGCGACGCGTAGTGCCTGGCGCGCTCGGGGTCGGGCCGGTAGGTCCGCTCGACGCCAGGCGACATCGCCTCCTGTGCGGCCTCGACCCTGGGATGGAGGCCAGCGGCGGTCGCCGCGAACATCGCCGCACCCACCGCCACGGCCTGATCGCCCGCCGAGACCGCGATGTCCATGTTCATCACGTCGGCCAGGGTCTGCATGATGAAGGGGCTCTTCCTGGCCACGCCGCCCATGGCGATGACACTGTCGAGCCGGATGTCCGCCGACTTGAAGCGCTCGGCGATGGCGCGCGAGCCGAAGGCCGTCGCCTCGACCAGGGCCCGGTAGAGCCGCGGAGCGTCCGTCCCCAGGTTGATGCCGGTGATGGCTCCCTTGAGGCGCTGATTCGCGTCAGGCGTCCTCCGCCCGTTCATCCAGTCCAGGGCCAGGAGGGAATTGTCTTCCAGCGGGAGGTCCTTCGCGGCCCGCTCGAGCTCCGGAATGACACGCTCCAGGAGCGCGTCGGCGAGGGGCTGTTTCGTTGCGGCGTCCCCTCCTGCCAGGGCGGGGAGGATCGCCTCGAGAGGCCAGCCGAGGAGCTTCTTGAACCAGGCGTAGACGTCACCGAAGGCGGACTGCCCCGCCTCGTAGCCGAGCATTCCCGGGATGATGGAGCCATCGACCTGACCACAGATGCCCGGGACCAGCTTCTCCGGCTCCTGCGTCCTGGGCACCACGACCATGTCCAGACAGCTCGTCCCCAGGATCTTCAGCAGCTGGCGCGGTTTGATGTTTCCGCCCACGGCGCCCATGTGCGCATCGAAGGCTCCCACGGCGACGACGGTGTCCCGCGGCAGGCCGAGCTTCGTCGCCCACTCCGCGCAGAGGGTGCCGAAGGGAATGTCCGAGGTGAAGGTCTCCCTTCCGAGTGAGGCCTTGAGCTCGACCAGACGCGGGTGGAGCCGGGCGAGGAACGCGTCCTCGGGGTATCCGCCGAACTCGGCGTGCCACATCGCCTTGTGCCCCGCGGCGCAGCGGCTGCGCTTGATCTTCCCGAGCTCGTCACACCCCGTCAGGACGGCGGGTATCCAATCACAGAGCTCCAGGACACTGACCGCGGCCTGGGCCACGGCGGGATTCGTCTCGACGATCCGGAGCGCCTTCGCCCAGAACCACTCGCTGGAGTAGATGCCGCCCTCGTACCTCGTGAAGTCGGCTCCGCCCCAGGTCCGCGCGGTCTGGTTGATGCGCTCCGCCTCGGCCACCGAGGTGTGGTCCTTCCACAGGATGAACATGGCGTCCGGGCTCTCCCGGAACCCAGACGTGAGGGAGAGAGGCACACCGCGCCGGTCGGTGAGGACAGGCGTCGAGCCGGTGGTGTCCGCCGCGATGCCACGAACCCTGGACGCAACGTCCTTCCCCGCCCGTGCAAGCGCCTCCGTGATCGAGGCGTGCAGGGTCTCCAGATAGTCGAGGGGGTGATGGCGAAACCGGTTCTCGCTCGGATCGCAGTAGAGCCCCTTCGCCCAGCGGGGATAGTGCTGGACCGAAACGCTCACCACCTCCCCGTCCGACGCGTCGGCGACCACCGCCCGGACGGAGTCCGTTCCAAAATCAATCCCGATGACGAACGCCTCGCGCTTCATGGGGACCTCCAAGAGAACAGCAATGAGTGGGAGCGGCCGGGCTCGAGCGAACCCGGTAATGGCGGCGGATTGTGAGCGCTAACATGCGGGGCGTCAAGCGAAGCGCTTACAATCCTGACGCGTGTAAAGCATGATGCGACGCGCCAACGCATGACGCGTTGCACAACCCTCCGGCCGACCTGGACAGGCATCGAGCCTGTCTCCAAGAGCGGAGCCGGCCATGAGGATATAGGCTGTCACAATGAGTGGATCCCAGACGGGACGCAGGACCCAAGATCGCAAGAGCCGCCCGCCCGTGATGGCGGATGTCGCGAAGCTGGCTCGTGTTTCCCATCAAACAGTTTCCCGCGTGCTGCATGACAGCCCGCATGTGAAAGGCGACACCCGCCAGCGCGTTCTCGACGCCATCCGGCAGCTCAACTACCGGCCGAACTCGGTGGCGCAGGCGCTGGTCACGGGGCGGACGATGGTGATCGGGGTCGTCAGCTTCGACACCGCGCTCTACGGACCCGCGTCGACCCTGATCGGCATCGAGGAAGCAGCGCACGACGCGGGCTACTCGGTCAGCATCACGAGCCTGCGGTCGCTGAACCGGGCCTCGGTCCTGGATGCGGTGCTACGCCTGCGCAACCAGGGAGTGGATGGTGTCGTGGTCATCGCCCCGCAAAAGACGGCGGTGGAGGCGCTGCGGCACCTGCCACCCGGCGTCCCCGTGGTCACGGTCGAGGCCGGCTCCAACAGTCCGGTGCCCATGGTCGCCGTTGACCAGCTCGGAGGCGCCACGGCCGCCACGCGGCACCTGCTCGACCTGGGTCATCGAACTGTCTGGCATATCGCCGGGCCAGCGGACTGGATCGAGGCCGAGCAACGGGTCGCCGGTTGGCGGGCGGCGCTGAAGAAGGCCGGCGCCCCGGTTCCTCCCCTGCTCCGTGGCGACTGGAGCGCCCACTCCGGCTACGAGCTCGGGCGGCAGTTGATCCAGACGCCCGACGTGACGGCGGTCTTCGTGGCCAACGATCAGATGGCCCTGGGGCTCTTGTGCCTGCTCCACGAGGTGGGCCGTGAGACGCCACGGCAGATCAGCATCGTCGGCTTCGATGACATCCCCGAAGCCGCGTACTTCACGCCGCCGCTGACCACGGTGCGCCAGGACTTCGCCGAGGTCGGGCGGCGCTGCATCCACCTCCTCCTCGGCCAGCTCGAGGAATCCACGCGGACCAAGGAGCACGTCGTGGTCCCGACGCAGCTCATCCTGCGCAAGAGCACCTCCCCGGCGAAGGCGCGCTGAGGCCGGCTCACCCGGGCACGCCGCGAGAGATCGCGGCGACGAGCGCGTCCTCCTGGCCCAGCTCGTGCGCGAGATCGAACGTCGTATAGCGGTTTCGGAGCAGACGGACGTTGCGCACGGGCAGCAGCCGGTAGTCCTCGTCGATCCCCAGTGCGTCGAGCGAGAAGGGAAAGCCGGTACCGGCCAGCAGGTCGATCGCGTCGGACAATTCCCTCAGCAGGGGCTCGGCCATGGCCTGAATGGAATCCCTCGCTCGGGCAAATGCATCCAGGCGCTGGGCCAGCGTCGCGCGATCGAGCACCCGGCCTCGCATCTCCTCCGCGATCTTCCGCCGGAAGGGGCTCATCTTCGCCTCCAAACGCTCGTCCCACGCAGGCTCGCGCTCCAGCGCCACGAGCCTCCCCTCCAGGTCCAGCTCCGCCTCCGCCAGCCGGCGGTACCAGTCGACATAGCCGGGCAGGACGAGCCGGCACGCGGCGCCAACCAACAGCCCGTGCAGGTCGTGCTCCTCCTCGGCCACGGCGCCCGCCATTTCCCAGAAATGCGCGATGGTGTGCTCGGCCGAGGCCGCCGGCCGCGAGCTGCCCAGGGCCTGCATCGCGAACCCCGACACGAGCGCCGCTTCGGTGAGTGAGCGAACCGCCGCGAGAGGCCTGGCCTGCCAGGTGCGCGCGGCCGCGAGCGCCTCCCGGGCGGACCCGAGGGCCAGTCCGGCGATGGTGTCGCAGAGGGACTCGCGCGTCACCATCCGGGCGAGGTTCCAGTCGAGATGGGCCAGATACTTGGCCAGCAGATCTCCAAGGCCCGCCAGGAATAGCGGACGGGGGGCCCGGCCGATCACCTCCAGGTCGCCCACGATGACCTCGGAAGGCCGGGCCGGGACGGCCTGATGGTACCCCTCGATGCGGATCGCCGCGGTCGCCGAGCTGTAGGCATCCACCGAGGGCGCGGTCACGACGCACCAGTTGGGTACACCGGTGTCCAGGGACACCTTCTTCACCAGATCGCTGATGACACCACTGCCCACGCTGACCAGGAGATCCGGAGAGAGTGCCCTCACCTCGGCGGAGAGCTCGTTCACCAGCGCCAGCGTCGGGACCGGCCTCGGCTCCCCGGGAAGGATCCGCGCGGCGATCCGGCTGGCGCTGACGGCCGTCTTCCATCGCTCCGCCGCGGCGGCTTCCGTGTGCTCGTCACTCAGCACCCACAGCACCGGACCGCTCCCCCGCTGCCGCCGGAGGAGTTCGGCCGACTCCCGCAGTGCATCCTCGCCGACGAGGACCTGCTTCACCAAGATGCGGTGGTGCTTCCCACAGGTACAGGCGAGCACCCCGTCCGGACCGAGGCGCTCGAGGAGTTCTCGCAAAGAAGAAGTGGACATCCTCGCAACCTAACCAAGACAGGAAGCGACACGCCATGAACTTGGGTGAAGCGCTGAGCGGTCATCGCGCGCAACCGGCCACGCCCTGAATGTTGGCTTCAGAGCGTTGCATGAAATGATGCGGCGCGTTGCCAGAATTATCTGGATTCAGCGTCTTGACCGTCAGTGTGGATTCCATTCACCCTGACACGATTCGAGGCGCGGATGTTCGCCCCGATGTCCCGCTGCACCCCCCCAACCCCGAGGAACTCCCATGCGTCGAAAGAAAGTGGTGAGCAACTCCACCTCCGGCATGTTAGCGCTCACATGCCGGCGTTCCCGGCTCTCCCTCCTGCCGGTTTTGTGGGCCGTCCTTCTGCTGTTCACGCTCCGGCCCGCCCCGGCAACCGCGACCTCGAGCGTGTACACCATGAGCGCATTCACGAGCTCCAGTGAATCGAACATGTATGTGTACCAGTCCTATAACGGAACCCATTACGGGCTGATGAAGGGACCCGCCTACACACCACCGTCGGGGTTGATCCGGGATCCCAGCATCCTGAAGCACACCGACGGGATGTACTACGTCACCTACACCACGAACTGGGAAGGCAACACGATTGGCTTCGCCCGAAGCACCGACCGTGTGAACTGGACCTTCCTCCGGAATGTCACCCTCCCCGTCACGAACCTGCAGAACACCTGGGCTCCGGAGTGGTTCAAGGACAGCGACGGCAGCGTCAACATCATCGTGTCCCTGCGTACGACCGGCGCCACCAACTTCACCCCCCATGTCATCAAGGCGCAGAACAGCTCACTGTCCGCCTGGTCCGCTCCCGTGCCGCTGGCGGGACTGAGTCCCAATTACATCGATACCTTCATCGTCAAGCTCGGGAGCACCTACCACGCGTTCACCAAGAACGAGACCACCAAATACATCGAGTACGCGACGTCCTCCAGCCTGACCGGCCCCTACACCTTTCGAGGCACCGGAGATTGGGCGGGCTGGGGAAACTGGGTGGAAGGCCCGGCCCTGTACCAGCTGGACGATGGCACCTGGAGGATCCTCTTCGACGGGTACACCGTCGCGAAATACTACTACAGCGATTCCACCAACACCTTCGCTTCCTGGTCGGCCAGGAAGGAGCTCCCCACGCTCACGGGCTTCGTCCGGCACCTGACCGTCCTGAAGGAGACGGGGCAGCCCGGCGATATCAGGCGTCTCCAATCCTTCAACTTCCAGACCCGCTTCGCCCGCCATTACAACTATCAGGCTCGCATCGACACGAACGTGACACCAGGTGAGGACTCGCAGTTCCGGATCGTCCCCGGTCTGGCCGACAGCAACGCCATTTCGTTCGAATCGGTCAATTTCCCCGGCCACTTCCTGCGGCATGACAGCTTCCTGCTCGTCCTGGCGAAGAATGACGGCACGAGCCAGTTCAAGCAGGACGCCACCTTCAGGGACGTCCCCGGTCTGGCCAATTCGAGCTGGTACTCCTACCAGTCATACAACCTGCCCGACCGCTACATCCGGCACTACGACTATGTGCTCCGGGTGGATCCCATCACCACCTCGGTCGAAAAAGCGGACGCGACGTTCCAGGAAGTCACCCCCTGAGCCAACGAAAGGAAGGAATCCCCATGACTTCGTCATCCATCGCGAAGCAGTTCGTCCCCGCGCTGTTCGTCGCATCCCTGGTCCTGCAGCTGACGGCAGCTACCGCCATGGCCGCGGCCCCGCAGTACACGAACCCGCTGATCCAGCAACGGGCCGATCCCCATATCTACAAGCACACCGACGGCTACTATTACTTCACGGCTTCCGTTCCGGAGTACGACCGGATCATCCTGCGGCGTGCGAAGACCCTCCAGGGACTGGCGACCGCGTCGGAAACGGTCATCTGGAGGAAGCATGCGTCCGGCGAGATGGGCGCGCACATCTGGGCGCCGGAGATCCACTTCATCAATGGCAAGTGGTACATCTACTTCGCCGCGGGTGCCTCCAACGACATCTGGCGAATCCGCATCTATGCCCTCGAGAACGCCAGTGCCAATCCCCTGAGCGGCACCTGGACCGAGAAGGGCCGCGTCTTCACGCACCTGGATTCGTTCTCGCTCGATGCGACCACCTTCGAGCACAACGGCCAGCGGTATCTGCTCTGGGCGCAGAAGGACCCGGAAAGCAACCTGTACATCGCGAAGATGAGCAGCCCCACCACCATCACCCTGCCCGCGGTCCTCCTGGCGAAACCCGAGTACGCCTGGGAGACCCAGGGCTTCTGGGTCAACGAAGGCCCGGCGGTCATCAAGAGGAACGGAAGGATCTTCGTCGCCTACTCCGCCAGCAAGACCGATGACCGCTATTGCCTGGGACTGCTGACGGCCTCCGCGAACAGCGATCCGCTGAATCCGGCATCCTGGACGAAGTCGCCGAATCCCGTCTTCATCAGCAACGAGAAGACGAGCCAATACGGCCCTGGCCACAACACATTCGTCATAGGCGAGGACGGGCAGACCGACATCCTTGTCTACCATGCGCGGAACTACAAGACGATCGTCGGCGATCCACTCTACGACCCGAACCGCCATACCCGCGTGCAGAAGCTCTATTGGAACGCGGACGGAACCCCCAACTTCGGGATTCCGGTCGCGGAAGGGGCCACTCCCTTCCGGTTCAAGTCCCACAACCTGCCGGGCTACGTCATCCGCCACTGGGAGTTCAGGGCGAAGCTCGAAACCAACGTCAGCAACCTGGGGGATTCACAGTTCAGGCTCGTGGCAGGTCTTGCCGGCTCCGGTACGGTATCGTTCGAGTCAGCGAACTTTCCGGGCTATTACCTGAGGCACAAGAACTTCGAGCTGTGGCTGGAGAAGAACGACGGCTCCACCTCGTACAAGAACGACGCGTCCTTCCACCAGCGGGCAGGTCTGGCGGACAGCAGTGGCTTGTCGTTCGAGTCCTACAACTATCCCGGCAGGTACATCCGTCACTACAACTACCTGCTCTACGTCCAGACGCTCTCCACCGCCACCGACCGGTCCGACGCGACGTTCCAACTGGATTGAGGCTCTCGAGGTAGAGGAGGACCGTACCGCGCGGAGAAAACCCCTGGGAGCCTCCTCCTCGCCTATCATGCGTCTCCCCTACCCCATTGGAGGAGACCATGAGCCAGAAGCTGCTGCTGTCACCTCGCGAGCTCGCCCAAGCACGAGCTCGCGAAGAGAACCTCGTCATCATCGACACCCGCTCCCCCGAGGAATACGCCGCCGGGCACATCCCCGGAGCGGTCAACGTCCGGGACGTGTTCACCTACCTGTCGGACTCCACGCCGGAGGGGCTCGCGGCGATGCAGCAGACGTTCGCGGACCTCTTCGGCAAGGCGGGGCTCTCGGGCAAGGAGACTGCGGTCATCTACGAAGATGCGATGAACAACGGTTATGGGCAGTCCTGTCGTGGCTACTTCCTGCTGAAGTACCTCGGATATCCGAGGGTGGCCATCCTCCACGGTGGGCTCCGGGCCTGGATGAAGGAGGAGCTGCCACTCTCGACGGAGCCCGTGGAGCCCGAGCCGAAGCGGTTCCCACTCGATCCGAAACCCGGGCTGATGATCGACCGGAACGAGATGCTACGGGCCTTGAAGGACCCGTCCGTGGTACTGCTCGACGTGCGAGACCAGGACGAATGGGTGGGGGCCAGCTCCTCGCCCTATGGGGCCGACTTCTGTCCTCGCAAGGGACGCATCCCTGGCTCGGTGTGGATCGAGTGGTACCAGATGATGCGCAAGCAGGACGACATCCCCCTGTTCATCTCGAAGGATGAGGTGCGCTCGCTCTGCGCGTCCGTCGGCATCCAGCCCGAGGCCAGGGTCTACCTCTACTGCTTCAAGGGGGCGCGGGCCTCGAACACGCTGGTGGCGATGAAGGAGGCCGGCTTCGACGACGTGCACCTCTACTTCGGTTCGTGGAACGAGTGGTCGCGCGACCCGGCGCTACCCATCGAGCAGGGCGAGCCGGATCCACGGCGCATGGCGCCTCGCGCGTAGCGCGCCGAACACGTCAGCCCCCTGCTATTCGGCGAATCGTGAGCCCCTCGGAGAAGGAGTTCGTCATGGCGATCACCAGTCCATCTCGATTCTGGCGCGACCCACGACTTCCCTGGGTCGAAGCCCGGGTCGTGGCCGATGGTCGCACCTTGTGCCACGCCGCCCATGCGCACGAGAGTTTCTCGGTTGGCGCCGTGGTGGGCGGGCGCAGCACCTACCGTAACGGGCACTGGCAGGAGGTGGTCGGAGCGGGTAGCACGGTCATCATGAACCCGGGTGACGTGCATGCCTGCAATCCCATCGGCAATGAGCCCTGGGCGTATCTGATGCTCTACATTGATGCGGCATGGTTTGGCGCCCGCCAGGTGGAGCTGGGGCTGGGAGCCAACGCCGACTTTCATCCCTTCGCGGTGAAACAAAGCCAGGCGCCCGCTCTACACCAGCAGATCCTGGGCCTCTATCGGATACTGGCCGACGAAGCACAGGACTCACTGGCCCGGGAGCAGGCGTTGGTCACCTTCGCCGACCAATTGCACACGGCCCTTTCATCAAGGGGTACTGAAATGCCGGCCTGCGACCCCCGGCTGCGGCGGGCCGAGCAGTACATCCGCGAGCATTGTCTGGAACCGATCTCCCTCGACGACATCTGCGCCGCGGCCGGGTTGTCGGCGTCACACCTGATCCGCACCTTCAAGCGGCGCTATGGATTGACGCCGCACGAATTCGTGGTCAATGGCCGCATCCAGTACGCCCGTCGCCAGCTGCGCCAGGGCCGGCCGATCGCCGAAGTGGCCCAGGCCGCCGGGTTCGCGGATCAGGCCCACCTGCAACGCACCTTCAAGCGCTACCTGGCCGCGACTCCCGGGCATTACCAGGCCAGCAGCAGATAGAAGGCGCAGCTAGCGAGCAGCAGGGCCATGGCCCGGTTGAAACGGCGCAACCTGGTGGGGTTGTCGACCCAGTGCCGGATGGAGTTGCCCACCGCGGCCCAGCAGGCGATGGACAGGTAGCACACCACGAAATAGATGGCCGCGAAGCGCCCGATCACCGCGACCCGACCGCCCGCGGCGAAGGCGCCCATACCGGCCACGCAGGCCAGCCAGGCTTTCGGGTTGAGCCACTGCATCAAGGCTCCGCTCCAGTAGCCAGGCCGGGTGTCGTCGTTGGCGCCCCCCAGCTGGCCGTCGTCCGACCAGAGCTTCCAGGTCAAGTACAGCAGGTAGACGACTCCCGCCAGGCGCAGGCTACTGGCGAGCCACGGCCAGGTCATGAAGGCTTCGTGCAGACCCAGGCCGATGGCCAGCAGCAAGAGGGTGAAGCCCAGGGTCGCACCAAACACATGGCGCAGACTGGCGCGCAAACCATGGCGGGCACCCGCGCTCAGAGCGACCACGTTGACAGGGCCAGGGGTAATGGACAAGGCCAGCGCGAACGCGGCCATGGACAGGGAAAGATTCATATCGACCTTCAAAGCCATTGGGTTCGAAGGCAAGCGTAGGGAGGTGGGCGGGCCGGGGTATTGAACAAAATGCGCCTGTGGCGTCACGCCGGATCGCGGCGGTGCGCCACCGTGGGCTCGGGAGAGAAGCGAGCCTGCCGGGGCTCCAGCTCGTCCCCCCTGTGCTCGGCCAACATGCCGTACAACTCGGGACGCCGGCCTCGAATCCAGCGGCGCCCGGTGCACAGCGGGAGCAGGCCAATGTCGAGGTCCGCCACCACCATGTCGTCACCCGCCCGCCAGGTCTCCACCAGGATGCGGCCATAGGGATCGAGGATCATCGCGTTGCCGGTCCGGACCTCATCGTCGTCCTGGCCGACGCCATTGCTGAACACGAGGAACATGCCGTTATCGTGGGCACGTGCCGGGAGCCAGCGCATCAGCCACTCCCGCCCCTTCGGACCGCGGAATTCAGCCTCGATGGCGCCGGGGTCTTCCGCTCTCCGGCGCCAGAGCTCGGGGTCGATCCGTCCCATGGCGTGCGGGCTGCGCGAATTCGTCCCGCCAGTCTGATGCGGTGCCAGGAGCACGTCAGCACCCAGGAGCGCTGTCGCGCGGGCGTTCTCGACGAGGTTGTTGTCCCAGCAGATCAGGACTCCAACCCGGATTCCCAGCGGCGTTTCGAAGACGGTATGGCGATCGCCACTCGCGATATGCTCACTCTCGAATGCGTGGAGCTTGCGATGGGTATGAACCGTCCCATCCGGGAGACAGACGGCATAGGCGTTGTAGAAGCGGCCGTCGGCGCCCTCCTCGATCAAGCCAGCGCCCAGCACGAGGTCGTGTTCGCGAGCCAGAGCACGGAGAACGTCGACCGAGGGACCAGACGGAATGGGCTCGGCCAGGGCCGAGATGCCATCCCGATCGAGGTTGCGAACATGCCAGTAGCCCGTCACGCACATCTCCGGAAAGGCGATCAGGTTGACCCCGCTGGCGGAGGCCAGGCCGGTGAAGTACCGGATGCGCTCGAGGTTGTAGGCTTTATCGCCCGGTCTATGCTGGAACTGCACCGAAGCGACCCGTACGCTCGTCATGGCTCGAACTCCCCTCTGTCAGGATGCGCCCGTGGACCGTGCCGCCGGCTCGGAGGCCGGTCTCGGCGCGAAAGGGAGCATCCAAAACGAGGCCCGTCCCGGTAAACTGTCGACCTTTGCCCCATGCCTGCCGAAAAACGCACACCCCCGTTGGATTGGGACGACCTCCGCCACTTCGCGGCCCTGGCCCGGCACGGCAGTCTTGCCGCCGCGAGCCGGGCACTGGGTGCCGCCCGCTCGACGGTCGCGCGGCGTGTCGAGGGGCTGGAGCGCCAGCTCGGCAGGCCGCTGCTCGTTCGGAAACCAGACGGCTTCGAGCTCACCGCCGATGGCGCGACCGTGTTGGCGCAAGCGACCACGATGGAGGAGGCCGCGCAGGTGGTGCAGCGCCGCCTCGATGCCCATGACGGTCCAAGGGGACCGGTGCGGCTCACGACGTCCCGCTCCCTGGCCCATGGCTTCCTGGTGGAGCGGTTGGGAACGCTGCATGACCGCCATCCAGGGCTCGACGTCGAGCTCATCGCCGAGACGCGGGTGCTCAGCTTGTCCCGCTCGGAGGCCGACATCGCGATCCGGCTCGGCCGGCCCGCGGACAGCGACCTGCTCTCCCGACGGGCCGCCACGGTGGGTTATGGCTTCTTCGCTCCCGCTCGAAAGCGCGATGCCCTTCTCTCCCGCGAACAGCCCCCCCTCGTCGGGTATGGAGCAGACGATCAGGCAACCGAGGCGGCCTGGATGGCGGCACGCTTTCCCAACCATCGGTTCGTCTTCCGCAGCAACAGCCTCCAGGCTCAAGCGGCGGCCGCGCAGGCCGGATACGGCATCGTGCTGCTGCCCTGCTTCCTGGCCTCGTGCTACCCGGGCCTCGTGCGGATCCCGTTCGGCCCGCTTCCGCCCGACCGCGAGGTCTGGATACTGATGCGCCGCGATGCGGCCCGGACCCTCCGGGTGAGGGCGGTGGCGGACCATCTGTTCGAGCTCTTCCGCGATGAGCGCACGCTGCTGTCCGGGGCGTAGGCACAGGGGCAAGCAAGCCCACTCGTACGCCTCGTCCCGGGACCCTCTATACTCGCGGTGTTCGGAAGGTCGGGGTTCGTCTCATGCAAGGCCGTCGCGTTCTCTCTCCAGTCCTCCTTGTCGGCGCCGGAACCGGCGAGGCAACCTGTGGAATCCTCTACCTCGCGGGCTACCTGCGACGCGGTGGAATCGAGGCCTTCGTCCGGCTCTACGACGGAGACGAATCCGAGCAGGAGGTGACTCGCTCGCTCGAGGCCCTGGTGGCGCGCGTGCGCCCCCGGCTCGTCGGGATCAGCCTCAAATGGTTCCATCACGTCCACCGCGCGCTGCTCCTGGCTCGGACGCTGCGCGCGATCGACCCCGAGATCCGGATCGTGGTGGGCGGCAACACCGCGTCGTACTGGTGGCGGGAGCTGAGCGCGTTCGACTGCATCGATCACATCGTCCTGGGCGACGGCGAGAGGCCGCTGCTGGCGCTCTGCCAGGGAGAGCCCTCCCCTCCCAACTGCGTCACCCGGGCTCCGGATGGCACCCCGCGCCGGTTGCCCCTGGAGTACGTGCAAGGCGCCACGAACAGCGAGGACATCTACTACTCGCACTTCGACGACATCTTCCTGAGCCACCAGGATCGCCATGCCTTCTCGGGGTGGGTCGCGCCCGGCAAGGGTTGCGGCGAGAACTGCCTCTATTGCGGTGGAGCCCGCGGCAACCAGAAGGCGGCCTTCGGACGCGCGAAGCCGTTTCTGCGCTCCGAGGAGAGTGTGCGCCGCGACCACCAGGAGATCGCTCCCCGGACGTGGCAGTTCCGTTATGACTTCTCGGGAAGCTCGGCCGGGTTCCTGCAAGGCACCTGGGCGGGAGTCGATCTCTCACGCCACTCCTGCATGTATTTCCTGTGGGGCGTGGCCCGGATGGAGCTCATCGACGCCCTGGCGGGAGCCTTCGAGCACGTCCACATGGTGCTCGACATCGGCTGCTTCTCGGAACAGCAGCGGCACGAGCAGATGCGGCGTGGCCTGCTCAAGCCGTGTGCATCGGACCAGCAGCTGCTCGAGATCATCGACGGCTGCCGCCGCCACGAGAACCTGGACATCGAGGTCTCTGGAATCGCGGGACTCCCCTTCGCCAGCGCCGCCACGCTCAAGGAGGAAGTCCGCCTGGTGGAGCGAATGATCAGCCTCGACTGCCTGGTGGGCTACCAGCGGCTCGAAGCCCAGCCGGGTGCGCTCGTCACCGAGCACCCGGCACGGTTCGACATGGAGACCGAAGCGCGAACGTTCTCGGAGTTCCTCGAGTACTTCGAGCAGCGCGAGCCCGGCGACGTGTCGGTACCGATGATTCGCTTCCGCGACACGGCGCTCGAGAAGGCGGTGCAGCGCACGTCGGAGCACGTGGATGCCCTCGCGCGGAAGCACGAGGAGACGAAGCGCAGGGTTCCCATCAACGGACGCACGCGCCTGTTGAACACCGCCCCATCGACCCTTCAGTTCAAGCTCGGTGATTGGCTGGGACCTCACCGGGTTCCCGCGAAGGTCGCGCAGGAACAGGTGACCGTCGTACGGTCGGTGGAGGGAACATCCCTGGTCTGCGCGCCTTCGCTCAGCCCGCGAAGATTCACCGACCCGACGCTGGATCAGGGCGAGGACGGGAGGATCCTCCTGACCACCCTGGCCACCTTCGAGCGCCCGACGACGGTCGCCAACGCGGTGACACACCTGGGGGCGAAGTTGAAGCTCGACCCGGGCTCGGCGCGCGAGGTCATCGAGCACCTCGTCGACGGACGCTTCCTCCAGCCGGCTTGAAGCGCGAGGTGCCGGAGTGCGCACCCCAGCCTTGCTCCCGAGCTTTTTGGTTGATAGACATGTCAGTCAAAAGCGCGGAAGGGAGGCCCATGCCCCCTCCGGCGGAACAGCTCGAGGGAGCGCAAGGCCATGAAGGTCCAGAACAAGGTTGTCGTTGTAACCGGCGGCGGAAACGGAATGGGCCGGGAGCTTGTCCTGGCGCTTCTGTCAAAAGGCGCGAGCGTCGCCGCTGTCGACATCAACGCGTCTGCCCTTGAAGAGACACGCCAGCTGGCGGGGAAGAACCAGGACAGGCTGGCCACCTACATCACGAACATCACGGACCGCGCAGCGGTGGATGCGCTCCCAGGCCAGGTCATCTCCCGCTTCGGGGCTGTCGACGGCATCATCAACAATGCTGGCGTCATCCAACCCTTTGTCAGGTTGAAGGACCTCGATTACGCGGCGATCGATCGGGTGATGAACGTCAACCTGTACGGAACGCTCTACATGACCAAGGCGTTCCTGCCGCACCTGCTCGCACGCCCGGAGGCGCACATCACGAACATCTCCAGCATGGGTGGATTCCTGCCCGTGCCAGGACAGACCATCTACGGGGCAACCAAGGCGGCCGTGAAGCTCCTGACGGAAGGCTTGAGCTCGGAGCTCCTGGGCACGAACGTGAAGGTCACAGTGGTCTTCCCGGGAGCGATCGGCACGAACATCGCGGTGAACTCTGGTGTGATGGATAGCCTGCAGATGAAGGGCGGAGAGGGGCCTCTGCCCAAGATGCTGGCGCCTGACAAGGCCGCGCGGATCATCCTCGAGGGCATCGAGAACAACCGCTACCGCGTCCTGGTGGGAGCCGATGCCAGGCTCATGGATGCCGTCTACAGACTGAATCCCCAGCGTGCAGCGCGTTTCATCTACAACCAGATGAGCGCCTTGTTGCCGAAGTAGGCGCAAGGGCGACGACTTCACGGGCCTGGAAGTGAGACATCTCTAGACACCTTCGCCCTTCACGGGCAGTTCGAGCGTGAAGGTGGCGCCCTGAGCGGGGCCGGGGCTGGTGCAGGTGAGCCGGCCCTTCATCTCCTCGGCGGCCAGGGCGCTGATGTGCAAGCCAAAGCCGTGCCCCGTCTTCTTGGTGGTGAAGCCCTGGGAGAACAGGCGCGCCATGTTCTCCGGGGCGATCCCCACTCCGTTATCCGTCACGTCGATGCGCAGCCGCTCCCCCCCGGGAACGGGCTGGACGTGGATGCGCAGGCACTTGTCCTGTTGCGCGCTGTCCACCAGCGCGTGGCGCGCGTTGCTCAGCAGGTTGATGAGGATCTGCAGCAGCTTGTGCCGGTCGACGAAGATGAGGGGCACGTCGGCGTAATCCCGCACGATGCGGATGGCCAGCCGCTCGAAGGAGACGGCGTGCAGGCGCAGGGCCTCGTCGATGAGCTGGGGCACCGCCACCTGCTCCACCGCGCCCGCGGGGCGCGCGTGCCTCTGCTGCATGCTGACGATGGACTTGATGTGCTCCACGCTCTGGGTGAGCGACTGCATCTCCTTGAGCATGGTGTCGCGCTCCTCCGCCAGTTGGTTGGACACGGCGATGAGATAGGGCGGCAGTTGCTGTCCCTGGGGATCCCGGGTGATGAAGGAGGCGAGATCCGCCAGGTGCTCGCGCAGGAGGGCCGTGGCCTTGGTCAGACCGGTGACGCGGGAGCGGCGGAGCTGGTCGGTGACGAGGGTGGTGGAGATGTTGACGCTGTTGAGGGTGTTGCCCACGTTGTGGAGCACGCCGGTGGCGATCTCCGCCATGCCCGTCTGGCGGGAGACATCCACCAGGGTGCGGTGCAGCTCTCCCAGCCGGGTCTCGGCCTCCTTGCGGCTGGTGATGTCGCGGCCGAAGACCGTCACGCCCGTGACCCGACCTCCCGCCACCATGATGGGATGGAGGTTGACGTCCAACACGAAGCGGGTATCCCTGAACGCGTACGTCTCCTCGATGCGCAGGCGCTGGCCTTGAAGCACCTGGGCGAAGCGCTCCTTCCAGAGATGGATCCTCTCGGGATTCAGGTAGAGGAAGAGCGACTGCTGTGGCTCGGGTTGCGTGCCGAGGAACTTCTGGAAGAAGTTCCTCATGGCCGAATTGGCGACGAGCATGCGCCCCCCGGTGTCCGTCGAGACCACGATGTCGTCGGTGCTCTCGATGATGCTGCTCAACTTGCTCTCGCTGTCCTGGAGCTTCTTCAAGGCCTCCTCGAGCGAACGGTGGGCCGCATCCCGTGCGGTGCTATGCAACGCACCGACTCCCCAGATGCCCAGGAACGAGACGCCCGAGAAGAGGTGCCGGACCCAGAACCGTGACAGGGAGAAGGAATCGGAGGGGACGCCGACATGGTGTGTGACGTAGAGGGGGTGAACCACATCCATGAGCACCGCGATGAAGAGGGTGTAGAGCAGTGCCCAGCGCGGCCCCAGCAGGTACACGGCGAAGGCGGGGAGCAGCAGGTTCGCGGCGTGCACGCCACCCTCGAAGTTGGCCCTGTTCATGAAGACCCCCCCCACGAAGCCGGCCGTGATGGTTGCGATCAGGATCACCGCCGGAACCTCGAACCGGGAGGACTTCCGCGCCGCCACCAGGGTCGCCACGTACAACACGCCCGCGATGCCCGGGGCGGAGTCATATGGAGAGAACAGCGTGCTCACCAGGTACAGCGTGGAGAGCATGAGCATGAAACACGTGGTACCGATGAGCACCCGGTGACGAATGAGGTCCGAGGGAGGCGCGTTGCGCAGGGGTTCCGAAAGGAAGAAGTCCAGCCAGCGCAGGAGCCCCGAGGCCTTCTTGGAGTCAGAGGAGGCCATTCCTCCGGGTCCGGGGGGTTCGTGACGGTCCTGGCTTGTCTCGGCAGATGAAGGCAGCGCCATGTCGGAGAAGAGCAACCGAGAGGAGAGGGGAAGGCTCCCGGCGGCTCAAGATGCCATGGTGCTCCGGATTTCGGGGCTTCTTCTAAAAGGAGAAACCGGGCAGGCGAGGGGCTCATTGCCCCGTCGTGGCCCTGGGCGCGCGTCCAATTGTCCCCTCCCCTCTCCCTCCCTGTCACCGGGAAGGTCCACGATGTTGATAGCTGGGCGCGGCCCTCTGTCCGCTGTACGCTGTCTTCGGGGGGAATACCTGTGACACACTCGAGCGAACAACCCGGCGGAAAGCGTTCTCGCCCGATGGGCCCTGGGGCCGGTGAACGTTGACGGACTGGAGAGGTCAACCCTCGGCCATGCCATCCATCGCCGACCTCATCGAGCGGAATCGGGAGTCTCTGATCCAGCTCTTCCTCGAGGAGGCCCGCCGGCTCCCGTCCGCCCGGAACGTGCGCCCCCAGGACGTCATCGACAACCTCCCCGAGTACCTCGACATCCTGCGTGCCCTCTCCCTCGGACAGCGCGGGGACGCCGACTACTCCCGGCGGCGTCTGGAGGAAGCCCACCTCGAACTGCGCCGCCGGCAGGGCTACACCGTGGAGGACGTGAGGACCGAGCTGGTGATCCTCGAGCGGCTCCTCGCCAGCCTCTGGGAGTCCCTCCCTCCCGGCCAGCAGCCCCCCCGGGAGGACCTCCAGCGCCTTCGCAACGGGCTCCAGGCCGCCATGGAGCACACCGCCTCCACCTTCAGCGGGCACTCCCCCGAGGAGCACCTGCGCCAGGCCGTCAGGGAGGCCGCCGAGCACGAGAGGCAGCAGGTCACCACCATCCTGGAGAGCATCTCCGAAGCCTTCCTCTCCTTCGACCAGGACTGGCGCTTCACCTACGTCAACCACGAGGCCGAGCGCTTCATGGGACTGACACGCGAGCAGGTGCTGGGCCGCAACCACTGGGAGGTCTTCCCCGCCACCCTGGGCACGAACGTGGAGCACTACTACCGGCGCGTGGCCACCGAGCGGATCCCGCTCGCCTTCGAGAACTACTACCAGCCGTGGAAGCGCTGGTTCGAGTTCCACGTCTACCCCACCGATCAGGGGATCGCCGTCTACTGCCAGGACATCACCGAGCGGAAGAACCGCACCGAGGAGCGCGAGCAACTCCTGAGGGAGCAGACCCGGCTGCGCGAGCAGGCCGAGCAGGCGCTGCGCCAGAGCCGGCGCGCGGGGGAGGTGCTGGAGCATGGGGATCCGTTCATCCTGCTCGACAAGGACTTCCGCATCCTCCAGGTGAACAAGAACCAGGAGCGCGTCAGCCAGAAACGGCGCGAGGAGACGCTCGGCCGCGTCATCTGGGACGTCTTCCCCGCCATCAACAATCCCGAGTCCGCGTACTGGCGCGAATACCAGCGCGCGATGAAGGAACGAACCCCCGTGCACTTCGAGGAGTACTACCCCCCGCAGGACCTCTGGGCGAGCGTGAACGCCTACCCCACCGCCGAGGGAGGACTGGCCGTCTTCCTCCGGGATGTCACCGAGCGCAAGCGCTCCGAGCAGTTCCGCGAGCGGCTGGTGGGCATCGTCAGCCATGATCTGCGCACCCCGCTCAACAGCATCACCCTGGCCGCCACGACCCTGCTGCGCCAGGAGGACGTCTCCGAGCCCATACGCGTCCGGGTGCGGCGCATCGTCCAGAGCGCGGAGCGCATGTCGCGGATGATCACCGACCTGCTCGACTTCACCCGCGCCCGTCTGGGCGGCGGCATCCCCCTGCAGCGCCAGACTGGCGAGCTGCTGGAGCTGGTGCTTACCACGCTCGAGGAGTTCGAGACGACGCACCCGGGCCGCCTCCTGCTCTCCCATGACCCGGGTCCCTACACAGGAGAGTGGGATCTGGATCGGCTCGCCCAGGTCATCTCCAACCTGGTGGGCAACGCGCTGAAACACGGGGCCGGAAACACCCCGGTGGAGGTGGAGCTCCACGAAGAGGGCCAGGAGATCGTCCTCTCGGTGATGAACCAGGGGACACCCATCCCCGAGCCCCTGCGGCCCCATGTCTTCGATCCCTTCCGCCGCGCCGCGGAAAGCTCGCGCCAGGGGGGACTGGGGTTGGGACTCTACATCGCGCAGCAGATCGTCCTGGCCCACGGCGGTTCCATCACCGCGAGCTCCTGCTCCGCCACGGGCACCACCTTCACCGTGCGGCTGCCCCGAGACCTCGCACACCCCTGATGACTCCCCGCTCGGCACGGTAGAGTCCCCCCATGAGCTTCCAGCCACCCTGGAGCGGGGCCTTCCGCCTCCAGACCTTCGTCCACCGTGTGCCCGACGCGTTTCCCGCGAGCACCCTCGAGGCCATCCGGTCGGCCATCCTGGGCTCCTCCCTGCTCGGGGAGAGCAACCTGTCCTCCCAATTCACGGGCACCTATGGCTTCTCGATCACCTTCCGGCGCGAGGCCGTCCCCGTGGTGACGGATCAGTTTCCCGCCTTCGCCCCCTTCCTCGAAGCCGCGCTCCTGCCGGGCTGCAATGCGTTCCTGCTCAACCCCCTCCTGATTCAAAATGGGCGCGGGGTGGATACCCACCTGGATCGCAGCATGAACTTCTACGAGACCCACATCGGCTGCCCGGTCGCCGTGAGCGTGCTCTACGTCCAGGTGCCGGAACACCTCTCGGGAGGAGAGCTGCGGCTGTATCACCGCGGCAAGCGGGTGGCGGCGCTGGCTCCCCAGGCGCGCTCACTGGTGACGTTCCGGGGGGACCTCGCGCACGAGGTCGCGGCGGTCGAAGCCGGGGCTCCGGAGCTCTCGGCGGCGCGCATCAGCCTGGTGGTCGAGCAATACCGCCTGCCAGAGGCCGTGGTCGCGAAGGTGCCTCGTTTCGAGATGCGGACCCGGACGGAAGGAATCGCGGCATGAGCGAGCTGGTCATGGAGTGGTGGGTGGCCCAGACGCCGGGGCAGGTCTTCGAGGCCATCGAGGATCCGTTCCAGTTCCGGCGCTGGTATGGGGCCCCGCCGGGCGGTTTCCGCCTCGGGGAGGACGGGGACTCGGACGTGGGCGAGCCCTTCCGGCTGGACCTGCTCGATGAGAAGGGCACCCCCCTGGCGCTGACCGGCCGCGTCCTCGCCGTGAAGCCCGACGAAGTCCTCTGGATGCAGCTGGCCTGGGATGGAGGGAACTTCGGCCCGGAGACGACCCGCGCCTCCATCATCCTCCACCCCACCAATGGGGGCACGCGCATCGAGGTCCGCCAGGGTCCCTTCTTGAGCCCCGAGTCACACGAAGCACACCGGGCGTTCTGGGAGGCCGCCGTGGGGCGGCTGGTCCGCGTCATCTCCGGAGAAGCCGTCCCCTGCTTCGAGGAGTTCTGGGAGGAGTCGGGCGGTTACGTCGAGCCGCTCGGCATGGCGGCCTATACCGTACTGGCCGGGATGAGGGAGGCTGGGGCGACGCCCGAGACCCTCGCGCAGCTCGAGGAGACGCTCTACACCCACCTCGCCCGCCTGCCCGATGAGACCGCGAAGGTGCTCGGGGCGGTGCTTCGCGCGCGCCTCCAGGGCGCTCTCCCCACACGGGGAGGCGGAGACCGTTGAGGTTTTGAATTTCTTGTCGGGTTTTCGGAGGGGACCGCGTCGTTGAAAGCAAAGGCCGGAGCTCGCGATGCGACACCGGCCGCCGCCGCCAAAAAGAGCCACCGAGCCTTCGTCAGTCCTCGCGTCGAGCCCTCGTCTGGGTGCACCCACCCCCTGACGAGAGGTTCGCGCATGGCGATGAATCCCCGCATCAAACGGGCGATCGTGTTTGGCCGGAATCCGCACCAGTCCGACGCCTTCGACACGGAAGCGGAAGCGGCCGAGGCGCTGGGAATCGAGACCTTCCAGATCGATCTGCACGCCCTGCTCGAAGGCAACACGGATCGCGCGCTCGCCGCCATCCCCGAGCGGGGTCACCTGCGGCTGCTGTACCGGGGATGGATGCTCACGGGGGAGGAGTACGAAGCGCTGGACGAAGCGCTCGGAGAGCTGGGCCACGAGCTGATGACGACCCCGGCGGAGTACGCGGCGGCGCACTACCTCCCGAACTGGTATCCACGGCTGAAGGGATACACCGCACGCTCCGTCTGGACCGAGGGCACGGACCCATCCGAAGCCTGGCATGCCGCGCAAACGCTGGGAGCACCGCCGTGGCTCGTGAAGGATCACGTGAAGTCGGCGAAGGAGCGGTGGGCGGAGGCGTGCTTCGTCCCCGCCGGTGCCACGCGAGCGGACTTCGAGCGGATCTGCGCCGCGCTGCTCGAGGAGCGCGGAGACCGCTTCGAGCGCGGGTTCGTCGTCAGGCGCTTCCTGCCATTCAAGGTGCGTGGGCGCACGCCGAGCGGGCCCGCGCACCTCGAGTTCCGGCTGTTCTTCGGGCGCGGGCGGCTCCTGGCAGCGGAGTCCTACGATGACTTCGACGTCGAGGTACCCGACTTCTCGGCCTTCGAGCGGCTCGCACGCAAGATCGACGCACGCTTCTTCACCCTGGACGTCGCGATGCTCGAGGACGGCCGCTGGGTCGTGGTCGAGGTGAACGATGGAGGGGTCTCCGGGCTTCCGGCGAGCATCGATCCACGCGAGCTGTTCGCGGCGTTGCTCGACGTGGATCGTTGAGAGTTGCCCGCGCGCTCAAGTGAGCAGCGCGCGGCGCTCCGGCGCCTCGAACCAGCGCAGCAGGAAGTCGATGAACACCCGGGTCCGCAGCGGCAGGTGCCGACGTGACGGATAGAGCAGGTACAGCGGCATGGCCACCAGCTCGTACCCGGGGCAGAGGCGCACCAACGCACCGGACTCGAGGTCCTCCCGCACCTGGAACAGGGGCAGCCGCACCACTCCGGCACCGGCCAGCGCCGCGCGCCGGATGGCGCTGTAGAGATTGATGCGCAGCCGGCCTCCCACGGTGGCCGTCTCGGTGCGGCCATCGCGCTCGAACAGCCAGAGGGCGTCATCACGGAAGTGGGGGTTGAGGATGCACGGGACCCGCGCCAGCGCACTGGGGGTATCGAGCGGTCCGTGCGCCGCCAGGAAGGCGGGGCTCGCCACCACCACCTCCCGCACCACACCCAGCGGACGTGCCACCAGGTGCTCCTCCAGCGCGCGGGTCGTGCGCAGTGCCACGTCGTATCCGTCCGCCACGAGATCCCTCCGCAGCACGCTCAAATCGATCTCCACCTCGACGTTCGGATAGGCGCCCTGGAACGCCAGCACCAGCTCGGGCAGGAAGATCTCCCCGAAGGAGGTCGGTGCGGTGATTCGTAGCCGTCCTCCCACCTCGGACGTGGTCGCCGAGACCGCGCGCTCCGCTTCCAGCAGCACCTCGCGCAACTGACGGCAGTACTCGAGATAGAGCCGCCCGGCCTCGGTCAGCGTCAGCCGCCGCGTCGTCCGGTGCAGCAACTGCACGCCCAGTGCCCTCTCCAGCTCCGCCACCTGCTCGCTGGCGTGGGCCTTCGAGCAGCCGAGCTTCTCCGCCGCTCGCGTGAAGCTGCCCAGCTCCGCCACCGTGACGAAGGCCAGCGACTGATCGAATCGTCCGAGCATTGTCTTCATATGCGAACAGTGTTTCCAGCCGGGACCCGTTTATCCCCTCGCCTCCCAGGGGCATCTTCTCCGCGTACCCGAGCATTGGTTCGCATCATCGAACAAAAAGGAGGCAGTCATGAAGGTTCTTCTCGTCGGAGCCCATGGAGTCATCGGCAGCGCGGTCGCCCGGGAGCTGGGCACCCGGCACACGATCGTCAGCGCTGGCCGGGGCCGGGGTGACGTGAAGGTGGACATCACCGACAGCGCCAGCATCCGCCGCATGTTCGAGCAGGTGGGCCGCGTGGACGCGGTGGTCTCGGCCGCTGGCAACCTGCACTTCGCCCCGCTCGAGGACATGACCGAGGAGCACTTCGGCATCGGCCTGCGCGACAAGCTGATGGGCCAGGTGAACCTGGCCATGATCGCCCGTGCCTGGCTGAACGACGGAGGATCCATCACCGTGACGGGAGGCATCCTCGCCGAGCAGCCCATCCGCTGCGGCAGCTCGGCCTCCATGGTGAACTCCGCGTTGGAGGGCTTCGTGCGCGGGGCCGCCATCGAGCTGCCTCGGGGGCTGCGCATCAATCTCGTCAGCCCGAACGTGGTGCAGGAGTCGCTGCCACAGCTCGCGCCCTTCTTCCGGGGCTTCGAGGCCGTCCCCGCGGCCCGCGTGGCCCTCGGCTACAGCCGGAGCGTGGAGGGCCACCAGACCGGGCAGATCTACCGCGTCTTCTGATGGCCCTCCCGGGCCTCACTGCACCGTCACGGTCCATTGAAGGTCGTTGAAGCCGGTGGAGGCCTCCCAGACGTTCTGGTTCGCCAGTTGGATGGCGTATTCCGGACGGGTGCTCAGGGAAGGCTCCGGATCCGGAAGGTTCAGCAGGAGGGCATAGCTGCCTGCTGGCAGGGTCGCCGGAAGCGTGACGCCCTGGCTGATCGTCACCGTCGCTCCTGCCGTCCAATGGCGCGGATCCGCGGAGAGGGGCAGGCGGTAGGTGGCGCCGCTCGAGGTGTTCCGCAGAACCAGCTGGACCGACCGGGGATTGAAGGGAGCAGCCCAGCCCTCGTTCCTGAGTTGGATGTCCACGGGCATCGCCGCGCCACGGCTGGCGGTCGCGGGGAAGGTGGCCGACACGAGGGTGAACCTGTACCCGAGCCGGCGGTCTATCTCGGGCCTGCACCCGCCATTGCTCCAGCCGCCGAGGACCGTGGCCTCGTAGTCGGCATTCAGATAGGAGTAGTGGAACAAGGCCAGCTCGTTCAACGCGGTGGCGCAATCCGAGCGCGGCGGGTTGAAGTTGCAGGTCTCACCGCCCATGGCGAGGTAGTTCGTCTCGGCCGCCAGGTACGGGTATTCGACCGTCGTGTTCTCGAACGTCCCCCAGTCGTCGGGGCTGGCCAGGAAGCAGTCGTTGTGGTGCCCGACCCGGGCGACCGCGGAGCCGTTGTAGGCCTGCGAAGCGGTGAGCGCCGATGTGCCATACATCGTGCGCTTGAACTTGGGCGTCCGGAGCTGGACCATGCGCGTGGCCGGAAGAACGCTGAGCAGCTTGTCGACCAAGGCCTTCCGGTTGTTCCAATCGGTCTGCGAGACATTGCCCGCGTTCCCGAAGTTCCGCGTGTAATACCACTCGCCCCATGCGCCGATGAAACCCGTCTGCACGACCGCGATGACGTCGCTGTTGGCGCGCAGGTACGGCGCCAGCTGATCCAGATGCGCGGTGACCCGGCTCAGGGGAGCGTCATCTCCATCGGTCGACAGGGTATAGGCGAACCGGACGATCATCTTGAGCCCCGCGGCCCGGACGGCATTCGCCTGTCGTTGGAAGCGATCCAGCTGGGCCTGACTGATGGGGCTGTTCTTGAACTCCGAGAGATAGAAGATACAGAACACCTGGGTGATCTTCTCGTTGGTGCGGTATCCGCTCAACGTGGATGCGACGAAGTCAGTTTTGTCGCAGTCGGAGGTGTAGTGATAGAAGCCCCGCTCCGGGTTGGCGATGGTGGCGCTGCTCGCCGCGTAGTAGGTCGTCGTGCCCGTCCCCGTCCCCGTGCCTCCACTGTAGACATGGGTGTATTTGGGAGACGTCTCGAGCGGCGTCTCGACCTGGAAGACGATGTCCGCGTCGTTCGGGGTCGCGCCCTCGCCGATGTCCGCCCGCGCGAACGTCCATCTGGCGGTGCCCGCCGAGGCCGTGTGCGTCACCGTCTTGACGAACTGCCAGCTCCAACCCCCTCCGAGGTGCTTGTACAAGGAGTCGTTCTCGAGGAGGTAGTCCGCCCCGATTCCCTGCTGGGCGAACCCCGTCGCGGGATTCCGGTCGACGTCGATGTACGCGCGCCGGAAGGCCGGCGTCCCGGTGTACTGGAATTGATAGCTGACGGAGGTGGCGTCGTTGCCAACCACCATCCCTGAGATGGCCGCATGCGCGGACGGCGACACGAGCAACAGGCTCGAGAACAGCATCGCGAGAGCCGCGCGAGAAAGGTGGAGCCGGGGTTTCGAACTGAGCATGCACACTCCTCTGGGGTGTCGTCGGACGTGGACTTCGCCAGACGGGCATCGCTATGCGCTAAGCCACACGCAGGCAAGGATTTCCTGCACAACCGGCGAGACCGGTGGTTCAGGTCTGACCGCCCAGCGAGGCGAGGGCGCGCAAGAGCAGCACGGTGATTGTCACCGCCAGCGCCAGCACCCCCACCAGCAGCACCCCGATGCCGAACACCCACGCCCGGCTGGCGCGGCGGGTGGCGGCGGGAGCCATCAGATGCTCCTCGAGCAGGCGCACGTTGCGTGTATTGGCCTTCCAGGCCGCATCGAAGACATCGCCCAGGAAGGGCACCGCGCCCACGAGGGCCTCCAGCCCCACGTTCCCCACCATGCGCAGCAGCACCTCGCGCGAGGCGCCCAGGCGCACCGCCTGCAAGATGATGTAGCTGGAGAGCAAGGCGCCCGCCCAGTCACCCACGCCCGGTATCAGCCCCAGCAGGGCGTCCCATCCGATGCGAATGCCCCCAGGCAGCCGGATGGAGGTGTCCAGTTGCCGGGCCAGGCCGCGCACCTGCTCGAGCGCGGCGGGATTGGAGGAGGTGCTCATTGTGAGCTGTCACCTGGGAGGCGCGGCGCTTCGGCGCTCAGGCCTTGCGGCCCAGCACGCGCTTGCCCGCGAGCACCACGCCGAGCACCACCGCGCCGGACAGGATGCCCACAATGGCGTCGGCCAGCGACGGCGCGAGCGTCCCCAGCAGGCCCCCGATTCCGGGCACCGCGCCCGCGTGATGGGCCAGCCCCTCGATGGCGTGGTGCAACACGGGAATGCCATGCGTGAGGATGCCGCCACCGACCAGGAACATGGCCGCGGTGCCAGCGACCGACAGGCTCTTCATGAGCCACGGCGCCGTCTTCAGGATGCCCTCCCCCAGGCCGCGCTGGAACCGCGCCCATCCGCTGTCACCGGGCTTCTGGGTGAGGAAGAGCCCGCCATCGTCGAGCTTCACGATGGCGGCCACCAGGCCGTACACCCCCACCGTCATCAGCAGGCTCACGCCGACCAGCGCCAGGACCCGTGTCATGAAGGGCGCGTCGACCATGACCCCCAGGGAGATCACGATGATCTCCGCGGAGAGGATGAAGTCGGTGCGCACCGCGCCCTTGATCTTGTCCTTCTCGACCGCCACGAGGTCGACACTGGGGTCGACCAGGGCCTGGGTGAGCTCGGCGTGGTGGGCCTCGTCCTCCTCGTGGCTGTGCAGGAACTTGTGCGCCAGCTTCTCGACCCCCTCGAAACACAGGAACAGGCCGCCCGCCATCAGCAGCGGCGTCACCATCCAGGGCACGAAGGTGCTGATGGCCAGCGCCAGGGGCACCAGGATGGCCTTGTTCACCGCCGAGCCCTTGGCCACGGCCCACACCACCGGCAGCTCGCGGTCCGCGTTCACGCCGGTGACCTGCTGGGCATTGAGCGCCAGATCGTCACCCAGCACGCCAGCGGTCTTCTTCGCGGCCACCTTGGTCATCACCGACACGTCGTCGAGGATGGTGGTGATGTCGTCGAGCAGTGCGAGCAGGCTGGATGCCAAGAGAGGGCTCCTTCTAACAGGGGTGGGCTGAAGCGGCGCGCATCCTAGCCTGCCCCGGCGGGAGCGCGCACTACCGTCCTCCACCCTTCCCCTTCCCCACCGGCTTGCCCGGAACCACGTCCTCGCTGCGCAGGAGCAGCGCGGCCTCCGCCCGCGGCAGGATGCGCAGCTGGAACCGCCGCTGGTACCCGTCGTCACGGGAGAAGACCTCCCGGTCCGTCACCAGCAGGAGCGCCGTGGGGACCACGTAGCGGGCCGAGTTGTTGCCGTAGTAGTGCACCGCCACCTGGTACGTGCCTCGTGCCGCCTTGCGCGCATGGTACAGCTCGGGCCCCAGTCCGTCCGTGATGTCCCAGTGGAGCTGTCCCCCCAGCCGCGTCCGCATCCGCCGGTAGGAGCACCGCTCCCCGCTCGGTTCCACCACCCACAGGTCGATGTCCGTCGCGTCCGAGCTCCAGTGCAGGGTGAGCTGGTAGTCGATGGGTCCCATCTCCGCGAGCTTCGCCAGCTCGCGCCGCCGCGCCTCCAGCGACTCCACCTCCGCGCCCGAGAGCCGGGGGTGCTTCGCCAGCGCCATCAGCATCCGGCCGTAGTGATGGGCCGCCACCCTCTTCGTCTGCTCGCCGTGCCGCGCCCAGTCGCCGGCCAGGAGGATCTCCCAGTCGCGCGCCGCCTCCGCGGGCCGCCCCGCCGCGTCCAGCGCCAGGGCCTCCTCCAGGTAGGACTGCGGCTCGAAGGGGCGGTTGAGCCGCACGTGCTCGAAGAGCTCCGCCGCGGCCGCGTACTGGCCGAGCGCCAGCAACCCGTAGCCCACCAGCCGCAGCGCCTCCGCGTCCTTGGGACGCAGCTCCACCGGTGACGAGAGGGCCCGCACCGCCCCCCACGTGTCCCCCACGAAGGCCCGCTTGCGCGCCACCGCCTCGTACACCATCACGTCGTCCTTGTTGGCCCGCCGCGCCGCCCGGTACGCCAGCTCCGCCTGGAGCCGATCCTCCCCTCCCGCATAGGGCTCGTCCCGCAGGGGTTGTGCCGTCAGCCGCGAGCCCAGCTCCACCTGCCTGGCTCCCAGCACCCGAAGCACCTCACGGCCCGAGTCGGGCACTCCGTCCAGCGCCAGCCCACGCAGCCGCTCGCGCTCCTGGTCCTGCTCGCGCCGCCGCAGCGCCTCCAGGTCGGTGAGGTCCACCTGCTCGTCGCGCACCGCATAGCGCACGTAGTCTTCTTGCGACTCCAGCACCAGCATGGAGGCCCGCGCATTGGCGAGCCGGTAGTGCTGGCTGAGCGCCACCACCATCCGGTCCACCCGAGGGTCCTCCAACGCCACCAGCCGGGCCACCAGCCCCTCCGCCCAGGCGCGCGGCGCGAAGGCACTGTCCTGGTCTCGCGGCAGCGGCACCCGCAGCGTGCGCTCCTGGCCCTCCAAGCGCACCACCACCTCCAGCTCCGCGGCGCCCTCGTCCACCAGCCGCCCGGCCACCAGCAGTTCCTGCCCCGGGAAGACGAGATGTGGCCGTCCCCCCACCACCAGGTCCTTCACCTTCGAACCCCGGACCTCCACCCGCACCAACACCGCCGAGGCCGCCCGGTGCGCACGCGCCGCCGCCGGCACCTCCGAGCCGGAGAGCACGCTCACCACCCGGCCGCCACCCGCCCGCGCCAGCGCATCGAAGAGCTCCGTGTTCACCGCCGACTCGCCGAAGCGGTAGCTCACCCACCGCAGCGTCTCCGAGGACGCATGCCGGGAGATGAGCGCGTCCACGTGTCCCTGCCCCCAGGTGACGTTCCCATCCGAGAGCAGGAAGGCCGTCACCCGGCCGCCTCCCGCCGCCGGCTTCAGCCAGTCGCGGCCCGCCCGGTCCAGCTCGGCCAGCATCCCATCCACATGCGAGGCGCCCTCGAGGAAGACACGCTCCAGCTCGCCAAAGGTCTCCCGGCGCGCCTCGGGGGTATTGCGCCGGAAGCCCGGGCCATGCAGCCAGCGCGGCCGCACGTCGAAGAGGAGCACCGCGTACTCGCCGAGGCTCTCGTCCCTCTCCAGCAGCGCGCGAAGCATGGCGGCCTGCAGGGCCCAGGCGTTGCCGTCCTCCGCCGACAGCGAGGTGTCCACCACCAGCACCGCGCGCCCGGTGGGAGAACCCCCCTCTCCCCCGATGAGGCTCGAGGGCATCCGCACCCGCGCGTGGAAGGCCTGGCCGGGCAGCCCCGCGGGGTCCGAGCCCACCAGCACGTCCGCGTCCTGGCGCGGCGGCGTGAGGGCCACCTGCAACGCGCCGTCCCCCGTCAAGCGCGGCCAGTCCCACACCCGCCAGGGCCCCAGGTCTCTCGGCTTGCCCGCCGCTGGCAACACCGTCATCGCGCGTGCATGCCTCGGGTCCACGTGGATACGCGCCGACACCTGGAGCGCGCGGCCCGCCTCGGGTGGCAGGGGCCACGTGTAGCGCAGCTGCTGGCCATCGAAGAGGAGCGTCTGCTCGTAGGCGAGCACCACCCGCTTGAGGGACTTTGGCGGCAGGGGGAAGACTCGCGCGCTGAAGGTGGAAGCCCCCGCCCACTCCAGCAGGGCCGGATCCACGTTCTGGCGCACCACGTCCTCGTAGACCTGGCGGGCCCGCTTTTGCTCGACGACCCGGGCCTCCTGGCGATCGCCCCAGAAATACTCCGCGTCCCGAGAGCTCGGCGGGGCCGCGGCCGCCAGCTCCTCCACCCTGCTCGAGTCCCCCAATGGAGGAAGCAGCTTCGAGGACTGGAAGAGCGAGGGCGAGTCCACCGCCACCGCTCCCGAGTACAGCGCGAAGCCCGCCACCGTCGCGCCACCTGGCAGCGGGTAATAGAAGGTGCCCTCCAGCGAACGTGGGGTGTCGTTCTCGAAGAGGTAGTCCACCACCGTGCGAGCACGGGCGCCCTGGATGTACGTCACCACGCGCACCGCGCGCACCGTGAGCGGCTGGTAGCGGCCCTGCCCGTCCAGCACCAGCACCTTGGCCATGCGCGGCGCGGACTCCACCTTCGGCAGCACGGGCCGGGGAGCCATGGGCTCGCCGGGCTTCCGTTGGGCGGGAGCCCCCTCCTCCATCTCCTCCTCGCGTTCGGCCGCCTCCCAGTCGGAAGAAGGGGCTAGCATCAACGGCGCTGGTGGGGGCGGAGCGGCGCCTCCCAGCTGGCCCCCGAGCACGCCGCCGATCACCCCGTAGACGGCGTCTCCCACCACCTCTCCCCCCTCGATCACCTTTGTCTCCTCGTCTCGTGCCTCCCACTGGCGGACCAGCGCCTCGGGAATGGGCTTCGGATCGGCGACGGCGTCACGCAGCGCAGCGATGTCCACCTTCCTCGTGTCCGGAAGACCCGGGGCGGTGGTGGGCGCGATGAGGCCCGCATCGACGAAGGCGGCGGGAACGTTCGCGGGCACCGGGAGCGGCGGCACGTCCGCGAGCGGCTCGGGCACCGGAGCGGGCTCGGGAGACACAGCCGACGGAACGGACGCGGACGTGCCCGCACTGGCGGGCGGAGTCGAGGAGCCACGCAGACAGCCCACGCCAACCAGGACCACCCACAACAGCGAGGCGAGGAGGACACGCGGAAGAGCCATGCCGGAAGCCAATCACAGCCATGCTCCCGTGGTGTCATGGTTGCGTCATACCTGCCCAATGATTGAGCCACACTGGCGGCCACGATGCCCGACCCGCTGGCACCGCCGAAGTCCCCCGCATGTCCGGCGCACCTGGACGTAGACTGGACCGCATGGTGACGGGAACAGTCTGGATCCAGATGGTCCTCGCGTCCGCGTGCTTCGCGGCCGGAGGAATCTTCATGAAGCTCTCCGATGGGGTGACACGCCCGCTGCCCAGCGCGGCGTTCCTCCCCCTGTTCCTGCTCGGGGCCCTCCTCCAGGCCGTCGCGCTGCGCCGGGCGGACCTGGGCGTCGTGTACATCGCGGTGCTCGGACTGGAGGCGGCCATGGCTCTCGCCTTCAGCGTCCTGCTCTTCCGCGAGAGCCTGTCGTTCGCGCGCGTCCTGGCGGTGCTGCTCATCGTCTCCGGAGTCCTGCTGCTGCGCCGGGAATGACCCGGCCCGGGAGTGCTCGAGGAGACGCACACCGAGTGAAGTCGTTTTATTGAGAAGTCCCTATTTTCAAGAATTTCAGCTTTCCTTCGACCTCCAAGCAAGTGCATCCTGGGGTTCGCGGTCCCCCCTGGAAGGGGGTGGCGCCGTGAAACACTCTTCCCCCCGAGGAGCACCATGAGTCTGATTCGTAAGCCGCTGGCGGTCGCAGCCACGGCCCTCACGCTGGCAGCATGCGGCGCACAGGAGTCCGAGACCCCCACCCCTCCCGTCTCCGTCGAGGACTCGCGCACGCCCGCGCAGCGCGAGGCCGAGCGCACCCCGTACCAGCTGGACGGCTTCTTCGCCCAGGCGGCCGCTGACTTCCGCGTTCCCGCCGACCTGCTCAAGGCCATCTCCTACGCCGAGACCCGGTGGGAGATGGTCAAGGGTGAGGAGGAGTTCGCCGGCATGCCCGCGGCCCACGGTCTCATGGCCCTGCGCGGCGCGAACATCACCGAGGGCGCTCGCCTGGCCGGTGTGTCCGAGGAGGCCGTGCGCACCCAGCCCGAGGCCAACATCCGCGCCTACGCGGCGCTGCTGTCGGCCACCGCGGACGAGCTGAAGCTGGACCGCTCGGAGGTGGGCGCCTGGGCCCCGGCCGTGGCGAAGCTCAGCGGCATCACCAGCGCCGACGCGCAGGCCGAGTACATCCACAATGAGGTGTACAACGTGATGCGCCTGGGCGCGGTGGCCCAGACGCCCGCGGGCGACCTGGCCGTCTCGCTCATGCCCACGCAGGTGCGCGCGCAGTTCGACTCGCCCCGCGTGCACGCGCTGGCCGCCGGTCCGGACTACGCCGCCTCCATCTGGCGCCCCTCGCCCAACTACAACGCGCGTCCCACGGGCTCCACGGGCGACGTGCAGATCGTGGTCATCCACACCTGTGAGGGCAGCTACTCGAGCTGCTGGAGCTGGCTGACCAACTCCGCCTCCGGCGTGAGCGCGCACTACGTGGTGAACGAGAGCGGCTCGGAGATCTCCCAGCTGGTGCGCGAGTCGAGCCGCGGCTGGCACGTGGGCGCCAGCTACGACTGCAACCTCAACGGCGGCGTGATGTGCGGCCTGCAGGGTGTGTCGGTGAACCACTTCTCGGTGGGCATCGAGCACGGCGGCTACGCCAGCCAGACGTCCTTCCCGGCCGGGCAGATCGAAGCGTCGGCGAAGCTGACGTGCGACATCACCAAGGACCAGGCCATCGTGCGTGACAGCTACCACATCGTGGCGCACGGACGGCTGCAGCCGGCCAGCCGCACGGACCCGGGTCCCAACTGGCCGTGGTCCTCGTACATCAGCAAGGTGCAGGGCTACTGCGGCACCACCACCACGGGCCTCGTCGTCGACAGCAACAACGCCAACAACGACTCCTCCAAGGGCTACATCGAGGTGTCGGCCAACTGGACGTCCTCGTCCGCGACGCCGGGCTACTACGGCTCGGGCTACTTCCACGCCCCCACCGAGGCGGTGTCCGACCCGGCCACGTTCTGGTTCTACATGCCGACGGCGGGCACGAAGACGATCGAGGCCTGGTGGACCGCGGGGACCAACCGCTCGCCCGCCGCGCCCTTCGTCATCTGGAACGCGAACGGCACCAAGCTGGCCACGGTGAACAAGAACCAGCAGACCGGCGGCGGCACCTGGAACGCGCTGGGGACGTGGAGCTTCCCGGCCGGCTGGAACAAGGTGCAGCTGAGCCGCTGGGCCGCGACGGGCTACGTGGTCATCGCCGACGCCATCCGCGTCCGCTGAGGTTCCTGGCTGGCGCCGCCGTGAGCCCCATGGCGGCGCCAGACCCGAGCCGGACGCGGTGCTCCGCTACAGCCCGCGTCCGGCCCGGATTGGCAGTCGCATCAAACGGGCTGTTCCCTCCCCCCGGCCACTTCCGCCAGGCAGTGCGGGCAGGCGACCCGGCCTCGAGCCATGGGCCGGCCACACCCCTCGCATCGCCCCCCGTGAGGCAGGCGGCAGGCCCCGTCCTCCGGGGCGCACTTCGGGGCATCGGGAGCACCCAGCGCCTCCAGGTCCTTCCGCACGCGCTCGTCCTCCAGGTGCAGCCAGTCGGACAGCCTCCGGCGGTTGCTGGAGAGCAGCTCGAAGGCGTTGCGCGCGAAGGGCATCAGCGAGGGACGGGACAGGCGCACCGCCCACGTCCGGTAGTCCTCCAGCGCCCACAGCACCATCAACCATGCGTGGGTGTCGCGGTAGACGCCGCCCTCGTCATCCACCACCAACAACTCCTGCGCGGTGCCGGCCCGGCGCAGCTCGGGGAACCGCCGCGCTGCCTCCTCGCTCCCGGCCGGGAGGCACTCGAGCCCCACCAGCATGCGCTGTTCCCGCAGCCATTGGGCACAGCGCACGCAGAAGCCGCACGTCTCGTCATACAGCACGCTGAGGGCACGCATGACTCACCTCACGCCCCCTCGGGCACCGGGGCCGGGGCCGACACGCGGGTGAACTCGCGCGGCAGCACGGGCGGCGGCTGCTGGCGCAGGTGCCCGGAGCGGCGGATGCGGTTGAAGATGTACAGGTTGAAGAAGTGCATGGCCCCCAGCACCACCATCACCTTGCCCACCTTGCCGCAGACCAGCTCGATGACCTCCTGCACCGTCCAGATGGTCTGGTACTCCTTCAGCGACAGGGCCACGTAGCCGATGTTCATCAGGTAGAAGCCCACCACCAGCAGGTGGTTCACCGAGTCCGCCAGCCGCTCCTTCCCCAGGAACGCATCGTGGAGGAAGTGGGCGCCATTGCGCTGCAGCGTCTTCGCCACCCACATCGTCAGCGTGATGCTCACGAGCAGGTAGAGCAGGTAGGCCGCCACCATGAAGTGGCTCGACACGGGCACCGGGGTCGTCGGATCCATGACACGTCTCCCTCGGGGGAGCGCGGTCGCCCGGGGCTCCAGTGCCCCTCGGCGGGTTGGCGCCGCCCTCCCCTTCCATCAGGGAGTACCGGAAGGAATTTTCGCGGTTGCGGGGCGGATGCGGGCTGGAACATCACCCGCTCAGGCGTCGTACAGGCTGGCCATGAAATCGCTGAAGCTGCCAGCAACGGAATGAACGAGCATCTCCACGGAGACGAGAACGACTGCCGGGTGCTCAGGAGAGGCCCGGTAGTCGAAGCAAAGGAACTCTCCTCCCGGGGTGAGCGCAAAGGGGAAGATGCCCGCTGGGACGTGGGGTTCGAGGATGCCGTACACGTAACGGAGGGAGTACTCGTCCCGCTCCTCGTCGATGCTGACCGTCAACAGGACACAGAAGACATCTCTGCCCGAGCCGACGTCGAAAGCAGAGGGCTCGGGACTCATGCCCTGGTGTGCCACAACGAGACGCCTGTAGTCGGAGGGAAATCTCACGCTCCACTGCTGTTCGAGGAGCTCGACCTCATGCGGGTCCGCGGGATGAGGTGCATCCCAGACATAGGGCTCCCAGCGCACGGCCATGGCTACGGGCCTCCTCCCCAGATGGCCATTCCTCCCGTGTGAGGAGCAGCGAGCAGGTGGGATTTTGTCATGATGAGCTGCATCCGACCGACATCCTGGTGGTGATGCCACGAATAGCCAGTGGGCGGCTTCGTAGATGTCGGCAGTTTGTCGACGGCTTCCGGGCTCAGCCCGAGAGCACGCCCCAACGATGGGTCTTCACGAATGGATTGGAACAACTTCTGGTTGGCCGCCTTGTAGTGCGCGAGGCGATCCCTGCTTCCGATGTGCACGTCATCCAAGAGAGTTTCGAAGCTCGTGTCGAACTCAGGAAAGCCATCCTTGTCGAACACGATGGCGGTCTTTCCATCCGAGACCGTCTGCCCGGCACGATTACGTCCCAGATTCACGATGGGTTCGGGTGGAGTCCTCGTTCCCTTGTACGGAATGATCCTGCCGTCAGCGGTGAGCTGAGGCTTGCGCCATGGCTCGATGAAGTGCAGCCGGTATCTACCTGGCGGGGTACGTGTGCTCACCCCGGAATGGGTGCGGTCATTGGCACTCCCGTTACCGGCCGTTCCCCGAGCTCTGGCGTTGGCCATGTGCAGCACATAGGTGGCACCGAGGGCGGGAGCCGCAGCGCTGACGACGCCACCCACGGGCAAGGCCACCAAGCGCACAGCCATCAGGCCATCGCCCGAGAGGGAGAGGAGGGGAATGGAGACATTGCCCAGCCGACCACCCCAGGAGGCCGCCTTCGCGGCGCCCGCCCCCGAGGTCCCCACCAGCAGCACCGCTCCCGTGGCGAGGCGCGACATGGTGCGCACCTTCTCCGCATAGGGCTTGTGGCGAAACGCATCCCAGCGCTGAGGCGCGTTCTCGTACAGCTCGCGCACCACTCCCGGCAACTGGGTCAGGCCCTCCAGCGTCTCTCTTGGGTGGAAGGCGAGCCGGTAGAGGCCCTCCACCGTGTCCACCACCGCCAGCACGGCCCCCTCCACCACTGGCAGCAACACCCCGTCGTCAGGCTCGTAACGTCCTACGGGGAACGACCCGTGCGGCACCTCCAGGGCGTCATCCACCGAAAAGAGATGTCCGCCTTCCATGGCGTAGAAGGGGCCCACCTCGAAGCGGTCGGCGCGCAGAGTGCCATCCTTCGCCAGCACCACCTCGCCCGCCTTTTGCACCGCCACCCCCGTGGCGGGCTTCACCAGGTAGCCATCCGGACGCACCACCAGCAACCGCGCAAAGCGGCGCATGCGCGCGTGCAGCTCGTCACGTGACACCGGGACGCCGCCCGTCGCCACCTCCAGCAGCAGGTGCGCCGCCATGCGCCGCGGGCCGAAGTTGCCCAGCGTCACCGGCGTGGAGAGCAGGTGCGGCAGCAGTTCCATCGCCTGCGCGGGGAAGAGTGTGCGTCCGTCCTCGGGAAGTGCACTCGTGGGCACTCCTGCCTCCACGAGAAAGCCCTGGAACCAGTCCAGGCTCATGGGTACGGAGTAGGGGCGACCGTCACCCACCCCATCCGGCCAGCCGGGTCTCTCCGCCTCCCAGTCATCCAGAGGGTCTACTGCGGCAGGTTTGGACGTTGGGCGGCGCCAGCCCACCCGGGCGGCACGCGCGTCCTCGGCAAGCGTGTCCGAGGGCCCCAGTGGGGTAAAGGGCCGGTAATGGGTGTTCGCCGACGTGTCCTCCAGTGGAGGCCGCAGTGGCCCCTTCAGCGCGCATCCGGACAGTAGCACCAGGGCCACCCTTGCAAGTGCGCGGACCAGGGATGGCCATTGCGATGACCCGGATATGTACTCGTACACGTAGCGGTCGCCCTCGGTGTCCATGCGCACACGATGATACCCGAGCGTGAACGGATGCTCAGGGCACCCAGTGCCACAGGTAGAGGCCGAACTCGAGCACCGGCGGCGTGAGCATCAGCACCAGCCCCGCCCACATCGCGGGCTCGCGGGAGAGCGGCCTCTGGCGGCGCCACGCCTCCAGGGTGGAGACGCACAGGAGGTAGAGCGCCGACAACTCCAGCAAGCCCCCCACCAGCGGCATGAAGGGAGGCAGGGTGATGTCCGCCCCCCACTCCAGCACGCCACGCAGGGCGAACAGCCCCGAGCACGCGCACGCCACGCCCAGGAAGCTCCGGGACTCGCGCAACGGCACCTCCGGGGCGGGCGCGTCCAGTCCCTCGTGTCTCCAGTGTCTCCTCAGCAGCCCGTACGCCGCGAGCGCCACCGCCAGCCCCGCCACCGCCCCCAGGATGGGGCCTGTCTCGAAGCGCGCCCGCGTCACCCACCGGCCATCCGCGAGCCTCGCCGCCGGTTGCATGGTGAGTGGATCCAACTCGTGCGACGCCAGCACCCGCGGCGTCACCGACACCACCAGCGCCCACAACACCAGCGCGCTCGCCACCGCCTGCAACACCGCCACCGCCCGCAGCCAGATGGCTTCGTCCGGCGGCAGGGCCGCCTCCGCCCCTCCGTCCTCCAGCCGCCGCAATTCCAGGCCCAGGGCTCGCGCGCTCGCGTAGCGCCGCGAGGGCTCCAGCGCCACCGCCCTCCGCACCACCACCCCGAGCGCTCCCGTCAACGACGGCATGCCCGCCACCGGGGGCCGGCCCGTCACCATCTCGTGCAGCAGCACGCCCACCGCGTACACGTCCATGCGCGGCTCGGGCGGCGCTCCCGCGAGCGCCTCGGGGGCCATGTACTCGGGCGTCCCCACCACCGTGTGCGCGGCGGTCAGGGTGTCCCGAGGCCCCTCCTGGCGCACGATGCGCGCGATGCCGAAGTCCGTCACCTTCACCCGTCCCTCCCCGTCCACCAGGATGTTGGCCGGCTTGATGTCCCGGTGCACCACGCCTCGTGCATGGGCATAGGCCAGCGCGTCGCACACCTGGAGCGCCATGCGCACGGCCTCCGCCGGTGGCAGCGGCAGCAGCTCCGCCAGGGACCGGCCCTCCACCAGCTCCATCACCAGGAAGCGCTCGCCCTCCTCCTCTCCGAAGTCGTGCACCCGGACGATGTTCGGATGGTCCAACAGCGCCAGCGCCCGTGCCTCCCGGGCGAAGCGGGCCTGCGCCTCGGGGCTCGAGGCGGCCTCCCCCGAGAGGAACTTCACCGCCACCGGACGGTCCAGCCGCACGTGGCGCGCGCGGAAGACGCGGCCCATGCCTCCACGGCCGATCTCCTCCTCCAACTCCAACGAGCCGATGCGCCCGGGGTCCTCCACGTCCTCGCCCAGGAGGCAGCCGGGACACACCGCCAGGCGCCCACCATCCACCGGCGTACCGCAGCGAGGGCACCGGGCACTCATCGCTTCAGCACCCGCAGCAGCTCCGCCAGCTCGGCCTCCGCCTCCTCGGGTGCACCCACCGTGTCCGTCACCTCCTCGCGCACCAGCTCGCGGTAGCGCACCCGCGCCCGGTGCAGGAACGTCTTGAGCTGCGGCAGCGACATGCCGTACGCCGCCGCCGCCTCCCGGTAGCTCGGCGGCTCGCCCGGACGGAAGAACTGGAGCACCAGGGCGAACGGGCCGCTGCGCGCACCGCTGTCGTACTCGGACTTCAGCCGCTCCAGCGCGCGCTCCATCACACTCGCCGCCCACTCCCGCTCGAAGGCCTCGTCCGGTCCCTGCCCTTCCTCGGAGGCGATCCGCTCCGCCAGCTCGAAGTCCAGCGGCAACGATGCCACCCCGCCCCCACGCCGGGCCGCGCTCTCGCGCTCGTGCCGGTGGATGAGGTGGTTGCGGGCCGCCGTCAGCAGATAGCCGCGCAGCCGGCCCTTCTCGGGATTCAGCCGCTCGAGGAACTCGTGCTCCAGCAGCCGCACGAGCAGATCCTGCACGGCGTCGCGCGCGGCCTCCGAGTCCAACCCCTGGCGGCGCATGAAGACGTAGAGCGGGCGCCAATAGGTGCGCAGCAGCGACTCCAGCGCCGCGCGACGGGCCTCCGGGGAAGCCTTCGCCGAGCGGATGAGAGTCCAACGCGTGGGTGGGAAGGAGCCCGGCCCTTCCTCTCGCGGATCTGCGCTCATGTGCGAGGTTCTAGCGCAAATCCACGGCGCCCTCCTCGGGGGCAGCCCCCTGCCCGGGAGTGCACATCCGCCCCAGGCCCTGCTCGCTGCCGGACACACCTCTCCGCCGCCTGGAGCGACACCTCCGTTTCACCGGAGGAAAAGACACCCCCGCGTTGTCGGGGGAGGCGCCCCTCTCTACCGTCCCTGGCCCGAGCAACACTCCCAGTCACACCCACACGAGGCCGAACCATGACCCCTGCCACTCAGATGCCCATGCCGATGCAGTCCGGAATGAACCCGATGATGGGCGGCATGATGCCCATGCCCATGATGGGCGGCATGAACCCCATGATGGGCATGAACCCGATGATGGGCGGCATGATGCCCATGCCCATGCCCATGATGGGCGGCATGAACCCGATGATGGGCGGCATGATGCCCATGCCCATGATGGGCGGTATGAACCCCATGATGGGCATGAACCCCATGATGGGTGGCATGCCCATGATGATGCCCATGATGATGCGCATGCCGATGATGGCCCGGATGACCTGTGAAATGGGCAAGGACGGCATGATGTGCCGGATGATGCCCATGGACGCGGGTCAGATGGAGATGATGAAGGACTGCTGCGACGCGATGAACTCCATGATGGCCATGGGGATGCCGATGATGATGATGTGCAACGGCATGCCCATGATGATGTGCACCGCGAAGTAGCACCGGGCCCGTAGGGCCGGAAACGCGAGAGCCGGCGAGAGTGCCCCAGGGGCCCGCCGGCTCTTCGTATCTCCAGCGGACGCGCGCAGGGCCTAGCCGACCGTCTCCGCGTACGTCATCACCAGGTACATCACCGCGTCCACGTTGCCCGGGTTGCGGTAGACGTGCGGCACGTCCGCCTCGAACACGATGGCGTCTCCCGCGGCCAGCACATGGTGCTCGTCGCCCCGGTCGATCTCCACCGTCCCCATCGTCACCACCAGGTTCTCCAGCGTCCCCGGCGGGTGCGCGTCCGCCTGCTCCACCGCGTGCGCCGCCAGGCGCAGCTCGTAGAACTCCACACGCCGGGGCTCGTCGAACGGGAAGAGCGCCCGCGAGCTGAAGCTCCCGTCATGCGAGGCCAGCCGCTTGGCCTGCGAGGCCCTCATCAACCGGGTGCCGCTCTGGGCCGTGGTGCTGATCAACGCCGAGAAGGGGATGCCCAGCGCCCGGGCGATCTTCCAGATGACGTTGATGGTGGGCGCGCTCTGCCCCAGCTCGATCTGCCCGAGCATGGCGCGGCTCACCCCGGATGCCTTGGCGAGCCGCTCCAGGGACAGACCCCGGTGGGTGCGCAGGCGGCGCAGGTTGCGGCCAACGATGGGCGCCAGATCCGTCGAGGACTCGGCGTGCGCCACCTCATAGGCCCACTCCTCCTCGGAGGAAGGGACCTCGGGCGGCGGCGCCTCCGTCTTCCCGGCCTGCTCCCGCTTCTTTCCCCGGCCCTTCGCGGACACGGGTGCCTCTTCTTCTTCCTGCTTTCCAGCAGGCGTATTTTCCCGGACCGATTTCACGTAGGCCAGACCATGACCCACACCCACACCGGCGTCCAGAGGCTCATGGGGGCGGGCGACCGAGTGGACGAAGGCCTGGGCTCACGCCGCTTCCGGAACTCTTCGAGATTGATCACTTCGGCTGCCTGGCTCATACAGATGACGTCTCCAATAGCGGAACCATGTCCGCCGTAGCGGACATACGCAATATCCGTTTTAACGGATGCTCTGTCAATCCCGCCCCCCGGCCGTGGGCCAGCCGGGCTAGCGGCCCCCGTGAGATTCCAGCCAGGCCGTCACCCGCGAGGCCTCCGTCTCCTGCTTCGCCTGCCGGAGCGCCTCGAGCGCCCGCGAGGCCAGCTCCCGCGCGCTCTCCTTGCCTCCCCCGGAGTCCCAGAGGGCCTGGGCCAGGAGGAACCGCAGCTCCGCCGCCGCCTCCGGGCCGATGCGCGGAGAGTCCGTGAGCTCCAGCGCCCGCTCCAGGGGGGCCACCGCCTGGGCCGGCGCGTTGAGCGCCATCTGGCTCCTCCCGATGCCGGCCAGCAGCCCGAACAGGTCCGGGTGCTTCGGCGGGCTCGTCTTCTCCCGAATGGCCAGGGCCCGCTGGTAGTGCTCCAGCGCCTGCCGGTGCTGCCCGCCTTCCAGGTACCAGTCGGCCAACGCATTCAGCGCGAAAGCAGTGTCGGAGGATTCCCGTCCCAGCTCCTTCTCCGCCAGGGCGAGGGCGCGCTGGAGATGGGACAGCGCCTCCGCGCGCTTGCCCCGCGCCCGCAGGGCCTCGGCCAGATTGACCAACGCGGTGATGATGTCGGGGGGATAGGGCGTCTTGATGCCCTCCGCCACCCGCAGCGCCTGCTGGAAGCGCTCCAGCGCCTCGGCATTCCTGCCCAGTCCCACCAGGGCCTCCCCCATCCTCGACAGGCTGGTCGGAAGCTCCAGGTGCATGGACCCGAAGGCCTTCGTCCGGATGGCCAGACTCCGCTCGGCGACGGCGAGGCACTCCGTGTACTGGCGCAGGGCGCAGTAGCTGATGCCCATGGAGCCCAACGACGCGCCCACCTCCGGGTGCTCCGGACCCAGCCCGGCCTCGCGCGCCACCAGGGCGCCCTGGAAGTAGCGCAGGGCCGCCGCGTCATCCCCGAGGTTCTGCGACATGCGTCCCAGGTTGTGCAGCGCGTTGCCCGTCTCCGGATGCGTGGGTCCCAGGGCCTTCTCGTAGATGGACTGCGCCTGGGCGAGCTGTTGGCGCGCCTCCTCGAACCGGCCCAGCTTGGTGAGCGCCGCCCCCAGGTTGTTGTAGGCCGCCGCCACCTCCGGGTGCTCGGGCGGATACACCTTCTGGCGCAGCTCCACCACCCGGCGGAAGTGCGCCAGGGACTCGTCCATCTGGTCCTGGCGCAGGTAGATGGCCCCCAGCGCGTTGAGGACGAAGGCCTCGATGCGGTCATCCCCTCCCATCCGCTCCAGCACCGCGCGGGTGTGCTCGGCCCATTCGTGACCGGACTCGAACCGGGCCTGGAGCATCCCCGAGCGCACCAGTCGGGCGGAGGCCGAGGCGATGACCTCGTCGTGCCCACCCGCCTCCGCCGCCAACACCGCCCGCCGGAGCGAGGCCTCGGACGCCGGGAAGTCCCCCGCCTTCTCCTCCAGGGCGCCACGCAGCTCGAGCACCTCGGCCTCCAACGGACGGTAGTGCAGGGCCTCCGTCTCCTGGGCGAGGGCCCGGATGCGCTCCAGGGCGGGCTTGAACTGGCCGCTGTCGAAGAGGGCCCGGGCCTGGGCGAAGCGGATCCGCAGGCCCTCCACCTTCTCCAGGGTGGCCGGATCCTCCGGTGGCCGGACGGTGGCACGCAGCGCCTCCACGTTGGCGCACCCGTCCAGGGGAGGCAGCGAGTGGGCCGCCCGGGCCGCCTGGTCCACCAGCGCCGGCTCGGCGTGGGCGTAGACGTCCACGAGGGCCTGGAGCGACTGCCGCCGCCGCTCCAGACAGGCCATGCGCAGCGAGAGCACCTCGTCGGACTGCTCGCCGCGGATCCGCGTGGCCTCGCAGGCCTCGGTGTGCATGGACACCCAGCCCTGCGCGTAGGTGTCCAGCACCCGCGCCGTGCGCGTCCAGGACTCGTCCGCGTTGGGCTTGCCGGTGGCGTGGAAGACCTGGGCGAGCGCCGCCTGACGGGGCCCATCCCACAGCCCCTCGAGGCGACGGGCGGCACCCCTGCAGGGCGGCTCGGCCTGGGCCCGCTGCTGGAGGGGCAGCCCCACGGCGAGGGAGAGCAACAGGAGGCTGGCGGCGGCCACCAGCCAGTGCCGCTGGCGCGACGGCAGGGTGCGGCCGAGCGCCTCGAGCAGCTCCGTCATGGAGGGGAAGCGCCGCGAGGGATCCTGCTCGAGCCCGCGCAGCACGATGCGCCGCACACTGGCGGGCACCCGTCCGTCCCGGGGAGGCTCCGGAGTGCGCCAGGTGGAGGGCGGGCCCGGGATACGCCCGAAGGGCCGCTCACCGTAGAGCGCCTCGTAGAGGGCCACGCAGTAGCTGAACTGGTCCGCCCGCGCGTCGAGGATGCCTCCGCCGTACAGCTCCGGCGCCATGTAGGCCGGCGTGCCGATGACCAGGCCCACCCGCGTCAGGGGCGTGTCCAGCGGTGAATTGACCCGCTCGGGCCAGGGCTGCTCGCCTTGTGGAGGCAGGGGCTCGTCGGAGGCCGAGGCCTGGCGGGCCAGACCGAAGTCCAGCACCCTCACCCGCCCATCCTTGCCCAGCAGGACGTTGTCCGGCTTGAAGTCGCGGTGCACCAGGCCCGCCGCGTGCGCCGCCTCGAGCCCCCGTCCGGCCGAGACGAAGACCTCCACCACCTCGCGCCAGGGACGCGGCCCCTGCTTCAGCCAGTCGCGCAGCGAGGGCCCCTCCACCAGCTCCATCGCGATGAAGACACGCTCCTCCCACGTCCCCACGTCGTAGATGGAGATGACGTGCGGGTGGGCCAGGCGCGCCAGGGCCTGCGCCTCGCGCAACAGCCGGGCCTGTCCGCCACCCTTCTCCACCTGGTCCGACTCCACATGGAGCAGCTTGAGGGCGAGCTTGCGGTCCAGCTCGGGGTCATACGCGGCGTACACCACGCCCATGCCGCCGGACCCCAGCTTCTCCAGCACCATGTAGCGTCCCACCAGCGCGCCGCGCGGGAGCACCTCCCGCGGAGGGCTCTCGGGCAGCGGCGCCGGCGCTGGCACCACGTTGGTGGGGACCTCCGCCGAGAAGGCGGTCGAGGTCCCACTGCGCACCAGCAACGGGCCGCACGCGGGGCACTTCTCCGCATGCGCGATGAGCCGCGCGACCTCCGCCTCCGGAAACCGTCCCGAGGCGGCTTCCCGCACGAAGTTCTCCTCGGGGCAGATGCTGTCGATCGTGCTTTCCGCCATTCACGTCTCCCCTGTCCTCCCTCCATTGTGGCGCGATGCGCCATGGGTTGGCTACCCGGAAAAAGGGGAAGACGCGCCAGCCCCGGGCCCTTCGGGACGAGTGCGGCGCTCGCGCCGGGGTGACATAGGCTCCCGGGCCACGAGGTAGCGAGAGTGCCCATCGATCCACGCGACCGAATCCCCGATGTGCGTGACGGACTCACGCGCGTGGAGCGCGTCATCCTCCACACGCTGCACCAGCTCCAGGAGGAGCGCGGAGGCCGCAACGTCCCGACGGCCATGCTCTACGGGTACGTCGTCGAGCGCCTCGACATCGGTCCCGACGAGTTCCAGGACATCCTCACGCGCCTTGTCGGGCGCCGGGTTCCGTGAAGGAGGCGCAGGCCATGGCGAAACAGAAGGACAAGGACTCCAGCGGCAAGCAGGACCCGAAGGCGAAGGGCTTCAACAACCCGTTCGCCCGGCTCGAGGGCCTGCGCGACACCCTGCCCTCCACGAAGCCCCAGGTGCGGCGGGAGGACTTCCCCGAGGAGCCTCCACCCCAGGGCCCCGAGCGCGCGGTGGTGCGGCTCGAGACGGGCCGCGGCGACAAGGAGGTGACGGTGGTGGAGGGGCTGGGCCTGCCGGGAGCCGAGCTGGAGGCGTGGCTCCAGGCCCTGCAGCGGGCTCTGGCCTGCCGGGGCTCGGTGGAGGGCGAGCGGCTGGTCCTCCAGGGAGACCACCGCTTCACGCTGCCGGATCTGCTGCTGCGCCGGGGCGTCAAGCGCGTGGTGCACGGCTGAGCTTCAGGCCGCGGGCTTCCTGGGCGCGTCCTCGGGCTTCGGCTCCGAGGACTCCAGCGTGGGCGTGGCCGGAGCCTGCTCCGGAGCGGGCTGGGACTGTTCCGGAGTGCCCTGCCCCTCGGCCTTCGCTGCCTCGCGCTGGGCGATCTTCTCGCCCGCGCGCTCGGCCTCCCGGAGGAACTCGGCGTACTCGTCCGTCTTCGCGGCGGCCTGCTGCTGGGCCCGCTCCCCCTGCTTGTGCGCATGGGCCCGGCCCCGGACGACGGCCTGGCGGCTGAGCACCACGCCGCCGGCGAACACCGCCCACTCGAGCACCGTGCGCAGCCAGCCGCGCTCCAACCACCCGTCCACCCCGTCGCGCGCGAAGTCGAGCGCGAGGATGAAGAACTGGCCGGTGAGCGCGGTCCCCAGCGCGGTGGGCCACGGGCGCAGCTCGATGATGCGGGCCGAGCCGTAGCAGAGCAGGGGCAGCACGGCGAGCACCCACAGGTTCTCCACCAGCAGGGCGATGGCGTACTGGAGGGGCGCGAAGTCCAGCGCCTGGACGCGCTCCGAGAGCCGCAGGGTGAGGGCCACGCTCAGCATGGAGCCGAGCACCAACGCGAGGAAGCCCATCCCCACGGTGAACTGGAGACGGCGGAGGCGGACGCGCAGCGGTTCGAGGACGGCCTTCTTCGGAGTGCTCACGGGAGCCACAGCCTAGCGCAAGCGCGGGCCGGGGACGCACGGGGAGTCCTCACTCCTCGTCATCTCCGTCCGCCGTGCCGCCCGGGGTGCGAGGAGGCGGGCCCTCTCCATAGAAGACCTCCTCCATGACGAGCCCGTGGGCCGGCGCGGTGGGGCCGGCGCGCTTGCGGTCTCGCGCGGCGAGGACCTCGGCCACCCAGTCCTCGGGACGGCGCCCCTTGCCCACCTCCACCAGGGTGCCCACGAGGTTGCGCACCATGTGCTTGAGGAAGGCGGTGCCCTCGACGGTGAAGGAAACCGCATCGCCGGAGGTGCCCTGGACGTCCACCCGGCGCACCTCGCGCATGGCGTGGGCGGCCTGGCAGTCCGAGGCCCGGAAGGAGGAGAAGTCGTGCCGGCCCACCAGGTGCGCGGCGGCGCGTTGCATGGCCTCCACCGCCAGGGGGGAGAACACCTCCCAGTGGGTGAAACGGCGCAGGGGCGAGCGCGTGGGCTTGTTGCTCACCCGGTAGCGGTAGCGCTTGCCGAGGGACCAGCGGCGCGGGTCGAAGTCCGGGGGCACCTCCTCCGCGCGGACGACGGCGATGTCCTCGGGCAGGAAGCCGTTGAGCCCCTTCCAGTACGCCTTGAGCGGCAGCGTGCGCCGCGTGTCGAAGCACACCACCTGCCCGGTGGCATGCACGCCCGCGTCCGTGCGGCCGGCCGCCTCCACGGCCACCCGCTCACCGAGCAGTTGCTCCAGCGCCCCCGCCAGCCGGGCCTGGATGGAGACACCGTTGGGCTGCACCTGCCAGCCCACGTAGCGGGTGCCGTCGTATTCGAGGGTCAGCTTCAGCCGGGGCATGTCAGCGGTACTTGAGCCAGCTCGCGAGGATGTCGCCCACCATCCGCCCCACGGGGACGTTGTGCTTGCGGGCGAGCGCCTCCAGGGCCTCCAGCTGCGAGGCGGTGACGGGGACCTGGAGCGTGCGCTCGGAAGGGGCCTCCTCCATCTCCGGCTCCGTGGTGGGCGCGGCGGGCACGGGCCCGGGGCGCAGACGCCGCTGCTCCTCCTCCAGCTCGTCGAGGAAGAGCTGCTTGAGGAAGTTGGAGAGGTGGAGGTGGGTGGGGGTGAACTCGTAGGTGTTGAGGAAGCGGTCCAGGTCCTGCTGGAAGTGCCAGGCCGTGGGGTAGCGCTTGTCCCGGTCCCGCTCCAGCGCCTTCATGAGGATGGCTTCCACGGGCTCGGGGATGTCCGCGCGGAAGTACGAGGGCGCGTACACCTTGCCATCGACGATGCTGCGCATGACGGCCACGTCGGACTCGCCGGTGAAGAGCTTGAAGCCGGTGAGCCACTCGTAGAGGACGGCGCCCAGGGAGAAGATGTCGCTGCGGTGGTCCAGGGGCTTGCCCAGACACTGCTCGGGGCTGAGGTAGCTGAGCTTGCCCCGCAGCTCGCCCGCGCGCGTCTGCTCCACCCGGTTGGCCGCCTTGGCGATGCCGAAGTCCAGCACCTTCACCGAGCCGTCGAAGCACACGAAGATGTTCTCCGGCGTCACGTCCCGGTGGACGATGTTCAGCGGGGCGCCGTACAGGTCCACCTTCTGGTGCGCGTAGTAGAGGCCCTCGCACACGGAGGAGGCGATCTTCAGCGCGTACACCATGGGGAAGGGAATCCCCAGGGACTCCGCCTTGGGGACGACCCGCCGCATGTCCCGGCCGAAGAGGTACTCCATGCCGATGTAGTAGCTGTCGCCCACCTTCCCCAGGTCGTGGATCTGCACGATATTGGGGTGGTTGAGCTGGGCGGCCAGCCGGGCCTCGTTGAGGAACATGCGCACGAAGGCCGGCTGCCGGGACAGGTGCGGACGGATCCGCTTGATGACGACGGGCTTGTCGAAGCCATCCTGCCCGGAGTGGTGGGCGAGGAACACCTCCGCCATACCTCCCACGGCGAGGCGGTCGATGAGCGTGTACTGGCCGAACGTGACGGAAGAGCGCGGGGCTACGGGCGACATCGGAAGCGTGACGATAGCTCCCCGGAGGCCCGAGCGGCCAAGAGAGTTCGTACACCCACACCTTCATGGCCTACTCCGCCCGACATCGCCTGGGGAGAGCCAGCTCGGCGGCTCGCGGCAAGTCCCTTCCGGCGGTCCCCCGCTCCAGGAGGAGGCTCCATGGCCTGTTTGACAATATTTGACGCCCCTGCGATCTGGCTGGGAATGGGCTGGGCCGGAGTCAGGAGATGAGCAGGAGTGGCGGGGTGCTCCTCGTCGAGGGCGAGAGCCCATTCCGGATGCTGACACACCAGGCGATCCAGGCCGCGCACTGCGAGTGTTTCGCGGTGGGAAGTCTGCCGGCGGCCCTGGAGGAAGCCAGGCGGGTACGCCCCCTCCTCATCGTGCTGGACTGCGCCTCCCTCATGCCTGGCGATGAACGGCTCCTCGCGCAGATAGAGGAGCTGCGCCGGCTGGCGGGAGCACCCCTGGTCTTCCTGGCCGGTCTGGAGACTCCCACCGAGTTCATCGAGAGCCTCAGCCGGGTGGGTGGGGATGACTGCCTGCTCAAGCCATTGCAGACCCGCCAGTTTCAGCTGCGTCTGGAGGCCGCCTCGGCATCCAGGCCCACCAGCCCCCATCCCCTCTCACGCTGGGTGGCGAAGACCGTCTCCCTCGTTCATGGAAAGCGGACCTTCGCCCAGCGGGCCGGCGAGCTGCTCGAGCAGAGCGGCTACCACGTGCGCTACGAGCCGCTCGAGGACGAGCGCCCGGCGCGGGAGGAGTCCGGCATCGACCTGCACATCCTCTGCACCGACTCCCGCGAGGAGCTCGCCCACGCGCTCCGGGTGCGCCAGCCCGCGGGGCTTCCCCCGGGGTCGCGCTGGTTCCTCATCTGCACCGAGGGGCCAGGGCACCTCGTCACCCATGCGGGTGGGGCGTTGATCGCCGGTTTCGACATGGCCCGGGACCTCCCGGAGCAGCTCATCCACAAGGCCAATGCCTGGTTCTCCAGGGCCATCGATGCCCTCCAGCCCGAGGCGCGGGTACCCTTCTTCTGTCCCGTCGAGTACCGCGAGGCGGGCAACATCTTCGGCAGCTGGAGCTCCTGTTACTCCTATGATCTCAGCCCGGGGGGCATCTTCCTGCGCACGCTCGTGCCGCCGCGCCCGGGGGCCGCGGTGGAGCTGAAGATCCACCTGACGACCTTGCGCATGGAGCTGCTCGGCTCGGGCGTCGTGGCGTGGTCCAACGCGTATACCCCCCAGAAGACCGCTTCCTATCCGACAGGCATGGGAGTGCATTTCCTCGGCATGAGCCCCAGGGGCCTGGCCCAGTTGCGCGAGCTGTGTGGGGTGGACCCCACCCCTCGCAAGCCTGCTTGAACCTCTCTGCGCGGTCAGGAGAACCGTGACGATGACGCGAAAGAAGATCCTCCTCGTGGATGACTCGAACACCGTCCTGCTCATGCACCGGATGATGCTGAGTGGCGGCAGCTATGATCTGCTGATCGCCCGCGATGGCTCGGAGGCGGTGGATCTGGCGCTCCGCGAACGGCCGGACCTCATCTTCATGGATGTGATCATGCCCCGGATGGATGGATTCCAGGCCTGCAAGCGGATCCGCGAGGACCCGGAGATGAAATCCACCCCCATCATCATGGTCACCACCCGTGGCGAGCCACACAACGTGAAGGCTGGCTACGAGAGCGGCTGCACCGAATACATCACCAAACCCTTCGACAAGAGCGAGCTGATGGACAAGCTTCGCCACCACCTCGGCGAGTAGACATTGACGGATGCACCCCACATGACCTCGGACCGTGCCAGGCTGCGGGAGGAGAACGAGGCCCTGCGACATCAGGTGGCCACCCTGCGCCAGGAGCTGACCTGCCTCGAAGAGCAGATGTCCTTCCTGGTCAACCTCTGCGTGGCCAGCCACCGGCTGCACGAGACGGCCGACCGGCGGGAGCTGCTCGGCATCCTCCGGGAGATCCTCAACAACATCGTCGGCTCGGAGGAGCTGGGCATCTTCGAGCTCGATGCGAAGCGCTCGGTGCTGAGCCTGGTGGACTCGATGGGCATCGACCCGGCGGGCTTCCAGTCCATTGCCCTGGGCGCCGGTGTCATCGGGCACACGGCACTCACCGGAAAGACCTTCATCGCGGGCGATGGCGCGGCTCCCACGGGCACCGGGCTCGAGCCGGGGCTGACCGCCTGCATCCCGCTTCGCTGCTTCGGCGGCGATGTCTGGGGGGTCATCGCCATCTTCGGAATGCTGCCGCAGAAGCCCGCGCTCAAACCCCAGGACCGGGAGCTGTTCGCGCTGCTGGAGAGGCAAGCCGGCCTGGTCCTCGCCATGACCCGGCCCGACTGAGATTCTTCCCGATGGAAATCGATTACGACGCGCTCCTGAATGCCTTCCTCGTCGAGTGCGATGAGCTCCTCTCCCTCATGGAGGAGCAGCTCATCGGCCTGGAGCAGGAGCCGGAGCAGCCCGAGCGGCTGCAGACCATCTTCCGCGCGGCCCATACCCTCAAGGGCAACGCCACGTGTGTGGAGCTGCCCGCTTTCGCGGAATTCGCACATGGGGTCGAGGATCTGCTCGAGCGCCTGCGCACGGGCGCGCTGGCCGTGTCGCACGAGGTCGTCTCCCTCCTGCTCGCGGCCGTGGATGCGATGCGGGAGCTCCGGGGACAGGTACCGGGTTCGCAGCTGGTGCTGACCCCCCATCACCGCGGCCTGATGGAAGTCATGGCCGGGGCCGTCGACGCGAAGGCGGTCTCCCCCACGAGCCCACCTCCCGAGCCGCCCGGGCGCAAGCCCCTCGCCGAGGAGGAGCGGGCCAGGAGCCTCCGGGTGGGCATCAACAAGCTCGATCGGATGATGGATCTCCTCGGAGAGCTGTCCATCGCCCAGGAGGGAGTGGCGGCGCTGGTCGAGGGGAACCGGCCGAAGGAGGAGCTGCGGGAGGCGGCCCGCGCGGGCGAGCGCCTCCTGCGCGAGCTTCAGGAGCTGGTGATGAAGGTGCGGATGGTGCCGCTCGGCCCCATGTTCCGCCAGTACGTGCGCACCGTGCGCGACCTGGCCGTGTCACGGGACAAGCAGGTCGAGCTCGTCTTCGAGGGCGAGGACGTGGAGATGGACACCGCGGTGGTCGACAACGTGCGAGATCCGCTGCTGCACATGATCCGCAATGCCATCGACCATGGCATCGAGACCCCGGCCATGCGGCGGGCGCGGGGCAAGCCAGAGGTCGCACACATCAAGCTCCGTGCCGCCCATGACTCCGGCGGCATCCTCATCGAGGTCATCGACGACGGGGCGGGCCTCGACAAGACACGGATCATCGAGCGGGCCCGGGCCCTCGGCCTCGCACGGGAGCCCGAGAACCTGCCGGAGGAGGAGCTGTTCTCGCTCATCTTCACGCCGGGCTTCTCCACCGCGCGGGAAGTCACCTCCATGTCCGGCCGGGGCGTGGGGATGGACGTGGTGCGCCGCAACGTGGAGGCCCTGCGGGGCAAGGTCTCCGTCCAGAGCCGGGAGGGACACGGGGTGACGTTCACCCTCCGGCTCCCGCTCACGTTCGCCATCATCGAGGGGTTCCTGGTGGGTGTCGGCCCGGATACGTACGTCGTCCCGCTCGACGCCGTCCAGGAGTGCATCGAGCTGCCCGCGAGCGCACGAGGACGGCCCCAGGACCGCGAGGGGGTGCTGAACCTGCGGGGAGAGCCACTCCCCTTCCTCAGGCTGCGTCACCTCTTCTCGCACGAGGTGGAGGCACCAACCCGGGAGAGCATGGTCATCGTCCAACACCCGCAGGGCAGGGTCGGGCTGGTCGTGGACACCCTCCACGGGGAAGGCCAGACGGTCATCAAGCCCCTGGGGTCGATGTTCAAGGATCTGCCCTGCATCTCCGGGGCGAGCATCCTGGGCAACGGACGCATCGCGCTGATCCTCGACGTCACCGCCCTCCTGCGCGAGGCCACCCGGAGGCCCTCCGCGGGCGGCGCGCTCGCCACCTCCGCCTGACCCCCCGGGGTGGGCTCAGGACAGCTCGAGCACCCGCACCTTCAGCGCGGCCGGGTGCTCGGCGGAGGCGGGAAAGTCCACCGGCGAGGGACCTGGCTGGTGCACCCCCCTGCCCTTCCGGCCGGCCCGGGACACCCCCTCCGTCACCATGGCATCGAAGCGGCGGGGCTCCAGGGTGGCGAGGTTGCAACACGCCACCAACCGGCCCCCGGGCGCCACCACGCGGGCGGCGGCCTCGGCCAGGCTGGCGTAGTCCCGCGCGGCGGAGAAGCGGCTGGTGCGCGTGGTCGCGAACGAGGGCGGATCCGCCACCACCACGTCGAACGTCTCCCCCTTGCGCGCGAGGCGTCCGAGCCACTCGAAGACGTCCCCCGCCACGTAGTCGTACCGGTCCACCGGCTGGCCATTGAGGCGGGCGTTCTCCTCGCCCCAATCCAGCACACGGCGGCTGGCGTCGATGTTGAGGACGCGCTTCGCCCCGCCCGCGGTGGCCGCCACGCCGAAGCCACACGTATAGGAGAAGAGGTTGAGCACCGTGCGGCCCCGCACCTGCCCGGACAGCCACTCCCGCGTGTCACGCATGTCCAGGTAGAGGCCCACCGAAAGGCCCTGCCCGGGACGGATGAGGAAGCGCAACCCGTTCTCCAGCGCCACCAGCGACTCCACCGACTCGCCACGCGCGGCCACCTCGGGGGCGAGCTGCTCCTTCGCCACGTTGGCCAGGTGGCGCGCTTCCCGGGGCCTTCGCTTGAGGTACACGCTGCGGGGCGCCCAGGCGGACTCCATCGCATCCAGGAGCGCCACCTCCTCGGCCGGCGTGAAGTCCCGGTAGAGGCTCACCACGTGCACGTGCTCGAAGACGTCCACCGTCACGTCCGGGACGCCGTCGGGCCCGCCATTGACGAGCCGGAAGGCGGTGGTGCGCGGATCCTCCCGCAGCGGCGCGCGCCGCTCCCGGGCCTCGCGGAGCACGTCCGCGAGAGAGGCGGTGCGAGCGCTCATCCCCCGCCCACCGGGCCCCCGGGAGTCTCGGCATCCCAGGCACGGGCACGCGCCCGCACGGAGGTGAGGACGCGGGCGGCCTCGTGCGCCAGCTCCACCTCGTCCACGCCGAGCAGCTGCCCCTCGCGGATGGTGACACGGCCGTGCACGATGTTCCACGCCACCCGGGAACGCCCGATCTGCCCCAGCAGATGCGGGGCCTGCCCGCTGTCCTGCTCGACGGAGGGCACGCAGTCGAACACCACCAGGTCCGCGAGCCGTCCCTCCTCCACCGCGCCGGAGGGGACGCCGAAGAGGCGCGAGCACACCTCCGCCGGGCCATCCGCGAAGAGCTGCACCAGCACGCCATCCGGGTCCACCAGCCGCGAGCCCCGCGCCGCCCCCACCGCCGTCACGAGCGCGGCGGCCAGCGCGTCCCAGAGGTTGCCGTGCCCACCACTGCCCAGTCCCATCAGGTTCTGGCGCCCGAGCAGCGTCTCCAGGGCCCGGCCACTGGGCTCGACGAGGAGCGCCGCCCCGGGGCCGAGCGCCACGCAGGTGCCGGACTGGGCCAGGCGGATGGACTCGGCGTCGTCCACGGAGCGCGCGTACGCGGCCACCGAGAGTGGCCCGAGCAGCCCGAAGGACTCCAGCCGGGGCACCACCCGCTGCCCATGGTGCTCCCAGGTGGTGGCCAGGTCATGGTCACCCTCGGAGAGGTGGAAGACGACGGGTGCGCCGGAGACCTCGCGCAGCACGCCGAGCCTGCGCAGCAGCGAGTCCCCGCTCGTCCACGAGGCGTGGAAGCCGAGCGCGCCGCGCACGAGCGGATGGGAACTCCGGCGGCGCACGAAGTCGGCATTGGCCTCGGCCTGAGCGTCGGCCAGGGGAGCACCGTCGAGGCTGTGGGTGGCATGGCTCGACACCAGGCGCAGGCCGAGCCGCTCCGCCGCGCGCGCCTGGGCCTCGAGCCCCCCGGCCACGTCCCCCGGGCAGGACAGGTGCTCCACCGCCAGGGTGACGCCCGAATGAAGGGCCCGGGCCATGGCATGCAGGGAGAGCACCTCCACGTCCTGGGCGGTGAGGCGCGAGGACAGGCGCCGCTCATAGTCGAGCCGCGCCTGGGGTGGGTGCAGGAGGACCTCTCCCGAGGCCGGCGAGAGCAGATCGCCCACCAGGTGGGAGTGGCAGTCCACGAGGCCGGGAAGCACCAGCCGCCCGCGGCAGGAGACCTCCCAATCCCCGGGCAGCACGGGCACGTCGGCATCGGGAGCGACCCGGCGGATGAGACCATCCTCGACGACGATGGCCATCCCGGTGCGCCCCCGGCCGTCCGCGCGGAAGATGGAGCAATTCTTGAGGACCAGGCGGCCTTCCATGGGGGCGCGAGTATATGACGCCCCCGGAGACCTCAAAACAGACGCAACTGCGACTTGTCCTCTTCTTCCTTGCTCGGGGCCCGCGCGGGCAGCGGGGTGAAGCCGTGCTTCACCGCCCACTCCTTGTCGGGTCCGGCCCAGCGGAAGCGCTCCAGGAGCGCCTTCCCCTTCTCGTCGAACTCGACCCCCTCGGCCACCAGCAGCTCGCGCTGGTTGTACCCCTGGGTGCTGATGCCTCCCGAGCGGTTGATGACGCGCTGCCAGGGCACCTTGGCGGCGCGCGGCCCCAGGTCCCCCATCGCGAGCCCCACGATGCGCGCGTCGCAATCCCCTCCGACGATGAGCGCTACATCGCCGTAGGTCGTCACCTTGCCCCGGGGCACCTGCTCGACGACCTGGTAGATGCGCTCGAAGAACCTTCGCTCCTGCATTGTGATGGTGATGGTCGTGGACATGTCTTCTCCAGTAATGTCCACGGTACTACCTCATGGAACGGGTGGCTGGGAAGTCGGTACTACGTCCGCCATCCTGTAACCGACCCGACGCGGGGAGTCATGGCTCCCCTGCCCGCCCGGTCGGAATTCAGGAGGTCCGCGTCTGTCCGGAACGTGACGAAGCGGAGCCCTCAGAGCTTCAGCCCGTCTCCGAGCCGCTTGCGAAGTCCACATCGTCCGGATGGGCGGCCACCCAGGCCAGCAGCTCTCGAAGGGAGCTCATCGGCCGAGCAACTCCTTCACCTCTCGCTGCCAGCGCGCGCCCAGCTCCGGGTGCACCATGCGCACGTAGGCCGCGTAACCTTCCAGCCAACGCTCGAAGTCCGGCCGTCCCCTCGCCTGCGAGGCCACTCCGTGCCGCCGGCAATTGGCCAGGATGGCCTTGAAGCGGCGCCGCTCCTCGCGAGGAATGGAGACCTTCTGGTTCACCGTGAGGCCCGTCACCCGCTGGCGCGAGCCCTGACGCATCACCCGCCGCTTCGGTCCGTTCTCGGTGAAGCCCTCCTGCTGGAGGATGGCGTTGATCCACCAGAAGAAGCGGCCCAGACGCTCGGGAGGCGCGCGGAAGGAGAAGGACAGGTCATCCGCGTAGCGCGTGTAGGTGGCGCCGAACTTCGTGGCCAGCGCGGTGAGGCGCGCGTCCATGCGGCGGCACACCAGGTTGGCGAGGGTGGGAGACGTGGGCGCTCCCTGCGGCAGCGCGCCCGGCCACACCACCGTCCCGTCCGGCAACTTCGGACGGTGGGTGGTGAGCCCGGCGAGCACTCCGGCCACCTCCTCTCCATAGCCGTGCGCCAGGAACAGGCCCTTCACGCGGCGGTAGTGCACCGTGGGGAAGAAGTCCTCCAGATCCACCCGAAGCACCACCGTGGAGCCCACGTGCGGCCCGGCATTGCTCACCGTGGAGCGGCCCTCGATGAAGCCATGCGCGGCCGGGTGCGGTGTCATGCGCGCGAGCACCTGGTCGAGGAGCGCCCGCTGCACCTCCTTGAGCTTCTGGCGCGGCGCCGAGATGCGGCGCACCCCACCCGAGCGCTTGGGCACCTCGAACTCCACGTAGCCCGAGCCCGCCTCCGTGCCCGGACGCATCAGCGCATCCAGCTCGGACACGTCCACCCCCACCAGCTTCGCCACGTCGGCACGGGTGCTCAACCTGGGCAGCTCGCCCGAGGTGGGCGGTGGACGCCGCATGCGCCCGGACCAGCCCTGGAGCTCGGACCGGAAGAGGCCGAAGTTCCAGCCGGTCGGGTTCCACCCGCCCACGCTCTTGCTGCCGTAGCGGGGGGGCTCCGCCCGGGAATCCGGAGGCGCCACGTCCGCGAGCCCCAGCTTGCGCACCGCGGCCCGGGCCTTCGAGGCCACCCGGGAGTCCGCGTCCTTCACCCGCGAGCGGAGATGGCGGGCCGCCACGGCGCTGGAGAACATGAGCGGGAGCTGCCGCACGCCCTTCGAGCGCTCGCGAGGATCCACGCTGCGCAACCTGCGCTCGACGGGCTCCTTCCACGAGCGGCTCACGAAGAAGCGCGCCACCTCGTACTCGGCCAGACCCTGGTGACGCTCCAGCAGGTCGGTGATGCGATCGAAGTTCGCATCGGGGTCGGCCAGCAGGGGCTTCAGTTCGAGGAGGAGGCTGGCGAGGTTCATGCTGTGCACCCGGAGCGGCCGCGCGAGAAAACCGGTGCTCCTGGAGCCACCGCCACCTGCACGGCAGAGGCAGACGAGGTCAGGGTAGCCCGCCAGGCGGACCTCGTACTGCGTCGTTCTTCAATGGGTAACGTCAGCAGCCGCGACGTGACATCGCGGACGGAAGGCTGGCTGCACGCGACCCCAGGAGCACCGGCGGCAAGCTCACCACAACCCGGACGGGGTGGGAAGGGCCGCCGCATGGCTCGGTAGGGAGGAAGAGGACGACCATCTCTCCTCCCTTTCGGCACAGTCCTGATAGAGGAGCGGAAGGAGACCCCCCCATGCTCTCGAGTTTGTTGCTGGTGTTGCTGACTCAAAGCATCGCATGCACGCTTGGCGAGACGTCACTGGTGTGCAGCTGCAAGCAGGGAATGGTGAGTGCCTGCGTGGCACTCGCGGGGGAAGACACGCGGAAGGCCGCACAGGTGTTGGACGAGGTGTTGGAGGCGTTGGATGCGCTGGAGCAAGCCTCGCGGATGGCGGGGCAGGAAGACGAGAACAAGAGGCAGCAGCTCCAGGCGGCGGCGGACTCCTTGTCCCAGGCGCTTGGGTCCTCCGAGCCTCCCCAGTGCAAAGGCCAGGAGCACCACCTCATCTCCCGGTCCATTGCCAAGAGGCTTTCGAAACACTCCACGCTCAAGGGACTCTACAAACCCCGGGACCCGCGCTTCGTAGTTCGGGCCAAGGACGAGGAGTCACACTGCGGCTACCAGGAGTGGCACCGCAAGGTGGACGATGAGGTCATCGACTGGCTCGAAAAGAACCCCGAGGTAACGCCCAAGGAGTTCATGGACAAGCTGCGGGAGATCTACAGTCGCCCCGACATGCGAGCGAGGTTCCCCCATGGATTCTGAACCGACTACCTCCCCGCGATTCTTCGTCCTGACAAAGGGTGACATCGGGTCGCGTTACGATACCGAAGCCGACACAGTCGAGCCCGACAACACCTCGGATGATGCGCCTCGCTGCCCTCGGTGTGGTGGCATCATCGGGATGTTGAAGTGGCTCCCCCCCTACCGGGTCGAGTTGGAGCTGTACGGGGAAGAACTGGGGGACTACATCCGGGGCCCTGGGTACGGGTGGCTCATTTCCGAGCGGTTCGCGGAGGCCTTCCGCGCGGAGGGACTCACCGGGCTGGAGGGTTTCCATCCCGTCGAGGTCCTCCGGGTGCGCTGCATGAGGAAGAGACCTCGCCAACCCCTCACCGTGCCCCGCTACTACGTCGTCTGGCCCTGCTTCGGCCGGGGGGCGGTGGATCCGGTGCTCAACCGCGTGCGCATTCGCAAGACACCCACCTGCACGGAGTGCCGCTCGGCGGGTATCGATGCCATCCACGGCTTCGTCCTGGAGCCGGGCACCTGGGGCGGTGAGGACATCTTCCGCCCACGGGGTATGCAGGGGGACATCGTCGTCTCCGAGCGCTTCAAGAACTTCGTCGAGCAGCACGGGCTGACGAACATGGTGCTCACGCCCACCGAGCAGTTCGTGTGGGACCCCTCCAACCTCGGACCCGCCCCCCTGCCGACCGCGTGAGCCGGGCCTCCCGATTCGAACATTCCCAGGAAACTCCGGCGGGGGTTCTTCCGATAACTCCTGGACGACACGGACGTGTCCGTACTCTTTTCGTGCCGCCCACCTCTGGAGGTGCCATGCGGATTGGAAATTTCGGTTCCGTTCCTTCCATCAACCTCGGGAAGATCGCCACCTCGGCCCTGCGCTCCGCGGGGGAGATCCTGGGGAAGGTGGTTCACTCGGGCAGCCAGAGCGGCTTCGAGCTGGCCGGGAGCAGCCCCCACTCCGCGACGGGTGGAGCCTCGAACCTGAGCCACCCGCCAGCCACTCTCGGGACGAAAGCCGCCCTGGCACCGCCTCCGGGCTTCGACATGCGGAAGCTGGTCGAGAAGAACATGGGGAAGGACGCGGCGAAGCTCTTCGACGAGCTCCCTCCGGAGCAGCAGAAGGAGCTGGCCATGCAGGCCTCCATGCAGAACATCGGCACCAACCTGCTGTCCAACATGCTCCAGACCCTGCACGACATGGGCAAGGCCATCGCCCAGAACACGCGGTACTGAATGAACACAGCGAGGACGGGGAACGGGGATGCACCCAGGTTCCCCGCCCCCATCCGTCACCCGTTCAGGACGTCGGGAACGGATTGCGCTCCACGAACTGCCGCTGGTGCCAGTAGGGGTAGACCGAGGGCGTGGCGCTGGCCGCGTCGAGCTTCGCCACCTGCTCCTTCGTGAGGTTCCAGCCGATCGCCCCCAGGTTCTGGCGCAGCTGCTCCTCGTTGCGCGCGCCGATGATGACGTTGGCCACCGTCGGCCGCTGCAGCAGCCAGTTCAGGGCGATCTGCGGCACCGTCTTGCCCGTCTCCTTCGCCACCTCGTCCAAGGCATCCACGACCCGGTAGAGGTACTCCTCGGGGACCTGAGGGCCGCCTCCAGCGGTCAAGGCGTTCTGCAGCCGCGTGCCCTCCGGCAGCGGCTGGCCGCGCCGGATCTTCCCCGTCAGCCGTCCCCACCCCAGCGGGCTCCACACCACCGCGCTCACCTTCTGGTCGAGCCCCAGCGGCATCAGCTCCCACTCGTACTCGCGCCCGACCAGCGAGTAGTACGCCTGATGGGCCACGTAGCGCGCCAGGTTGTACCGCTCCGACACCCCCAGTGACTTCATCAGGTGCCAGCCCGAGAAGTTCGAGCAGCCGATGTAGCGGATCTTCCCGGCCCGCACGAGATCGTCGAGCGCATTGAGCGTCTCCTCCACGGGCGTGACGGCGTCGAAGCCGTGGAGCTGGAAGAGGTCGATGTAATCGGTGCCCAGCCGGCGCAGGGCTCCCTCGCAGGCCCGGATGAGGTGGTGGCGCGAGGAGCCCACGTCATTGGGGCCCGGGCCCGCGCGGAACGTGGCCTTGGTGGAGATGATCACCCGCTCCCGTCTGCCCTTGATCGCCTGGCCCAGGATCTCCTCGGCCACTCCGCCGGAGTACACGTCGGCCGAGTCGAACATGTTCAGCCCGGCGTCGAGCGAGATGTCGACGAGCCGGGTGGCCTCCTTCACGTCGCTGCTCCCGAAGCCCTTGAAGAACTCGTTGGTACCACCAAAGGTCCCGGTGCCGAGGCTGAGCACGGGAACCTTGAACCCCGAACCACCTAGTTGTCTGAATTCCATGGGGTGCCCTTTCTATTCGAGCCCTCGCACCACCGCACGAGGAGTTCGTTCTCGGGGTGTAGGAACCCTGGAAACCCGCGTTGTGGACCAGGCGAACAGTTCCAGCCCCACCGCTGTTGCCATGCTCCACACCCCTCCTCCCCACCCCACTCCCGGGGTCATGGGAAGGCGGCCCGCCAACCCAGCGAAATCGTTTGCTTCGCAATGGCACCCGGGTCCGGGGCAGGTGCGCTCCCGTGAACATCCCGTGACTCCGGAGTGCCCCGCCTGAATGGCACACGGGTTGCTGACCGGCTTTCGCCACGGCGGAACCCGCCAGGAAGGACATGGGAGTGAAGTCAATGCAGTGGGCTGTACGAAGGGCTCGAGTGGTGGGTGCGCTCGGGGCGTTGTGGGCGATGGTGGCCGGGGCGAAGCCGTCCTTCACCGCCGAGACCGTCCGGGAGCGGGCCCGCGAGCTGGCCAGCCGCCCCTACCAGGCCCCGGAGTCGAAGCTCCCTCCCGCCTACGCGCAACTCTCGTACGACCAGTACCGGGACATCCGCTACCGCCCGGAGCGGGCCTGGTGGCGCGATGCCGGCCTGCCCTTCCAGGCCCAGTTCTTCCACCCGGGCTTCCTCTACACCTCGCCCATCCGCCTGCACGAGGTGGAGGGCGGTGAGGCGAAGCCGGTGCGCTTCTCGCAGGAGCTCTTCACCTATGGCTCGCTCGTGAAGGAGCTGAAGCCCGAGCCCGTGGACGGCTTCGCGGGCTTCCGGCTCACCCACCCGCTCAACCGGCCGGACCACTTCGACGAGGTGGTGTCCTTCCTGGGCGCCAGCTACTTCCGCGCCCTGGGCCGGGGCAACGTGTACGGGCTGTCCGCTCGCGGGCTGGCCATCGACACGGCGCTCCCCGAGGGCGAGGAGTTCCCCTCGTTCCGCGAGTTCTGGCTGGAGAAGCCGGCCCCCGGCTCGGACCGCGTCGTGGTGCATGCGCTGCTGGACAGCCCGAGCGTCACCGGCGCCTACCGCTTCGTCATCATCCCCGGCGAGCGGACGGTGGTGGAGGTCGAGGCGACGCTCCACGCGCGCAAGGCGGTGAAGCGGCTCGGGGTGGCCCCGCTCACCAGCATGTACCTCTTCGGGGAGAACGACCGGGGCGCCTACGACGACTTCCGGCCCGAGGTGCATGACTCGGACGGGCTCGTCCTGTGGATGAAGAATGGCGAGCACCTGTGGCGCCCGCTGCAGAACCCGGCCCGGCTGAACGTCTCCAGCTTCCAGGTGGAGGGCCTGCGCACCTTCGGCCTGTTGCAGCGCGATCAATCCTTCCCCAACTACGAGGACCTGGAGGCGCGCTACGACAAGCGTCCCGGCGTCTGGGTGGAGCCGGTGGGCGACTGGGGCCGCGGCTCGGTGCAGCTGGTGGAGATTCCCACGCCGCAGGAGGTGCACGACAACATCGTGGCCTTCTGGGTGCCCGAGGCGCCCTTCGCCCCCGGGGCCGAGCTGCGCCTCGCCTGGAAGCTGCACTGGGGCAACGCGCCGCCCGTGCGCCCCACCGTGGCCGTCACCACCGCCACGCGCGTGGCCGCGGGCAGCACGGCGAACGCCCGGCGCTTCGTCCTCGAGTTCTCTCGCGGTGGCCCGGAAGGCGCGGGGCCCGTCGAGCCGGTCATCACGGCCTCGAAGGGACAGATCCTCCAGCCCATCGCGCAGCGCAACGACGTCACCGGCGGCTGGCGGGTCACCTTCGAGCTGGTGCCACAAGCGGGTACCCCCACCGAGCTGCGCTGCTTCCTCCGACGCGGATCCGCAACCCTCACCGAGACATGGAGTTACCTATGGACACCGTGAAGAAGCCGACCTCCCCCCTCTGCTCCCCGGAGACCCGCGCGGCGCTCGACGCCTTCTTCCGGTCCTTCGGGTTCACCCAGGAGGGCGACCTCGCCCTCCTGACGGAGTGGACGCTCGGCGCTCACGGTGCGGAGCCCCGGGATGCCCTGGCCCTCGCCCAGGCGCGGATGGAGGACTGGCTGGCCCGGGCACTCGGTCCGTCCCTCGCGGGCGGCGGCGCGCTGCTGGCGCGGGGCCGCGCGGCCTTCGTGCTGTGCGAGGGCGCCCGGTGGGGCGCCGCGGTCCTCACGGAGGAATCGGCCCCTGTGCCCGTGGAGCTCGAGCGGGCCCTGCGCGCCTCCGTTCCCGTCCCCGCCCCCCTGCCGCTCCCGGCGTCGATGCCCGAGCAGCAGCTGGTGCTGTGGCCGCTGGGTGAGCTCTTCCGCCGCTGGTGGCGCGCGGGCGAGCCGGACGTCTCCATCTCCCGCTGAGGCACGGACGCTCTCATGTACGCGCACTCCTTCTCTCCCGGCTCCGCCGGGCTCCGCCGGGCGTGTGTCCTCGGCCTGACCGCGCTCTCCACCCTCGCCGCGGCGTGGGAGATGCTCCGCCTGCTGAGCGTCAAGGGCCACACCCCGCCCGAGCTGCTCATGGCGGGCCTCTTCATCCTCTGCTTCGCGTGGATCTCCCTGTCCTTCTGGGCGGCGGTGGCGGGCTTCATCCAGCTCGCGCTCGGCCGGCGGCTGCCCGGCCTGCGGTGGCCGGACGCCCGGGAAGAGGCGGCCCCGCTGAAGCGCCGCACCGCGGTGGTGATGCCCATCCACAACGAGGACCCCGCGTCGGTCTTCGCCAACGTGCAGGCCACCTACGAGTCGGTGGCGGCCACGGGGCAGTTGGAGTCCTTCGACTTCTACGTGCTGAGTGACTCCACGCGCGCCGAGGCCTGGGTGGCCGAGGAGCTGGCGTGGGCGGACCTGTGCCGCCGGGTGGGCGGACAGGGGCGCATCTTCTACCGGCGGCGCTCGGACAACACGGGGAAGAAGGCGGGCAACCTCGCCGACTTCTGCGAGCGCTGGGGCCGCCGGTACGACTTCATGGTGGTGCTGGACGCCGACAGCCTCATGTCCGGCGACACGCTGGTGAAGATGGCCCGGTTGATGGAGCTCAACCCGCGCGTGGGCATCCTCCAGGCCCCGCCGCAGCTGGTGGGACGGGCCACGCTCTTCGCCCGCCTGCAGCAGTTCGCCGGCCGGGTGTACGGGCCCGTGGTGGCCGCGGGCGCGGCGGCCTGGCAGCTCGGGGAGTCCAACTACTGGGGCCACAACGCCATCCTGCGCGTGGCGGCCTTCACCGAGCACTGCGGGCTGCCCGTGCTGCCGGGGCAGCAGCCCTTCGGCGGCCACATCCTCAGCCATGACTTCGTGGAGGCGGCGCTGATGCGGCGCGCCGGCTACACGGTGTGGCTGGTGCCGGAGCTGGGCGGCAGCTACGAGCAGCCCCCTCCCCACCTGCTGGCCTACGCGCAGCGGGACCGGCGCTGGTGCCAGGGCAACCTCCAGCACCTGCGGCTCGTCCTCGCCGGCGGGCTGCACCCCTTCAGCCGGGCGCACTTCCTCATGGGCGTGATGTCCTATGTGGCCTCGCCGCTGTGGCTGCTCTTCCTGGCAACGGGGCTGGTGGCGGCGCTGCACGATGGGTTCGTGGAGCCGGCGTACTTCCCGGAGCACCGCACGCTCTTCCCCGTGTGGCCCACGTTCGACTCGGAGGGCGCGCTGCGGCTGATGACGGTGTCCCTGGCCATGCTGCTGCTGCCCAAGGCCTTCGGGCTCGCGCTGGCCCTGGCGAATCGGGAGCATGCCGCGCGCATGGGTGGCCGGGTCCGCCTGGTGCTGAGCGCGCTGATGGAGAGCGTGCTCTCCACGCTGCTCGCGCCGGTGATGATGCTCTTCCAGTCGCACTTCGTCTTCGGCACGCTGCTCGGCTACCGGGTGTCCTGGACGAGCCAGCAGCGCGACGACCAGGACCTGCCCTGGGCGGAGGCGGCGCGGCGCCATGCGGTCCACACCGCGGTGGGCGTGGTGCTGGCGGCCGTGGCCTTCCTCGTGTCCCCGGGACTGCTCCCGTGGCTGTCCCCCGTGGTGGCCGGGCTGTTGCTGTCCATCCCCCTGTCGGTGTGGACGGCGCGCGCGTCGCTGGGCACGTGGGCGGCGCGGCATGGCCTGTTCCTCATCCCCGAGGAGTCGGCCCCGCCGCCGGTGGTGGCCCGGGCGCTCGAGCTCTCCGAGCGGGAGCTGGAGCCGGTGGGAGACGGGCTGGAGCGGGTGCTGAAGGATCCGCGCGCGCACGCGCTGCACCTGGCCCTGCTGGCGTCCTCGCCGGGCATCGACGTGACGTCGCTCGCGCTCGCCTCGGCGCGCCGCAAGCTGCTGGAGGGACAGCCGGAGCAGCTCTCCGCCAACGAGAAGGTGGCCGTGCTGCTGGACGCGGCGACGCTCGAACAGGCGCGGCCGCGGTACGCGTGAGGCTCAAGTGGGCGCGTCGCGGCGAGAGCCCTCCAGGACACGGGGCAGATCGTCCACGTCGATGGGCTTGACGAGGTGCACGTCGAAGCCGGCCTCCAGGGCCTTGGACCTGGCCTCCGAGCCGCCATAGCCCGTGAGCGCGACCAGGTAGAAGGAGCCTCCGTCCTTCGACGCGCGCACCCGCCGGGCCACCTCGTAGCCATCGATGCCGGGAAGGCCCACGTCCACGAGGGCCACGTCCGGGCGCACATCCAACACCTTCGCCGCCCCTTCCAGGCCATTGGTGGCCACCTCCACCTCGTGCCCCAGCTCCTCCAGGAGCTCCTGCATCATCTCGCGCACGTCCGGGCTGTCCTCCACCAGCAACACCCGGCGCTTCCGGGGTGAAGCGGGCGCCGCGAGTGGAAGGAAGGAAGGCGTCTGGACGGCCAGGGGCGCCTGGCGGGACAGGGGGAGCCGGACGATGAATTCGCTGCCTCGTCCGAGCCCCTCGCTCCGCGCGGTGATGGTGCCACCGTGCATGCCCACCAGCCTCTCCACCAGCGTCAGTCCGATGCCCAGCCCGCCACCGGCCCGGTCGATCGACTTGTCGACCTGGACGAACATCTCGAACACCTTGTCCAGCATGTCCGGGGGAATGCCGCGCCCGGTGTCGCGCACGTGGAGGACGGCCCACGGGACGCCCTGACGCTCCTCACGTCCCACGCGCACGGAGATGTGGCCACCGGGCTCGGTGTACTTGGCCGCGTTGGTGAGGAGGTTGGAGACCACCTGCTCCAGGCGCGTGGCGTCCGCCTCCATGCGGAAGTCTCCAGGGCCGAACGTCACGGTGAGCTCGTGCCCGCGCCCGTCGATCTGGGAGCGGCTCGTTCCAATGGCGTTCTGGACGATGGAGGTGAAGTCCACCTCCTTCCTGCGCAGCTCCACCTTGCCCCGGGTAATCCTCGACACGTCCAGGAGATCATCGACCAGGCGCACCAGGTTGATCACCTGGCGCCTGCACGTCTCCCGGAGACGGGCCTCCCGGGCCTCGTCACCCTGGACGCGGCCCATCATCTCCAGGGCCGTACTCAAGGCGGCCAGGGGATTGCGCAGCTCGTGGGCCAGCATGGCGAGGAACTCGTCCTTGCGCCTGTCGGCATCCTCCGCGCGGCCACGGGCCTCGTGCTCCGCCGCCGCGAGCTTCTCGACCTGGTTGCGGGCCAGGACCTGGGGCGTCACGTCCACGGCCACCGCCATGACGCCCACGATGGTGCCCGTCGCATCGCGCATGGGCTGACAGGTGAGCTGGAAGTACACGTCCTCCGGCACGCCGTTGCCGCGCCTGTCCAGCGGGACGCGGAAGTCGTCCGACGTGAAGGTCTGGCCGCTCGTGTACACGCCCTCCAACATCTGGAAGACGGCGGCGTCGTCGGGGAGCTCGGGGTAGGCCTTCCGCATGGGTTTGCCTATCAGGTCCTCCTGGCGGCCCACCATCTCGAGGTAGCGCGGGTTGGCGAACTCGTACGCGAGCTCCGGACCCGTGAAGAAGCACACGCCCACGGGCGCCTGCATGAGCTGCTCGTGGAGCCGGGCGCGGGCATTCCGGGTCTCGGCGTGGGCCCGGGCGATCTCCAGTCTCGCGCCGACGCGGGACACGAGCTCTCGCGCCGAGAAAGGCTTCACCAGGTAGTCGTCGGCGCCCGCCCGCATTCCCTCGATGGAGGCCTCCTCTCCCGCCCGCGCCGACAGGAGGATGACAGGGATGGACGCGGTCCGCGGGTCCGCGCGCAGCTCGCGCAGGAGCCCGAAGCCGTCCAGGCCTGGCATCATCACGTCACTCACCACCAGGTGGGGTGTGCGCTCGCGGGCCGCGGCGAGGGCCGCCACGCCATTGGACACCGCCTCCACCGTCCAGTGCTCGCCGAGGAGCCGCTGGACGTAGGCGCGCATGTCCGCGTTGTCGTCCACGAGGAGGATGCGCTCCGGGCCCTGGCCCCCCTGGCGAACCACCCGCGCCTCGGGCACGGCCGCGTCCCCCCATTGCGCCGCTTCCTCCAGGAAGGGAGCCCGCCCCAGCCTTGTGGAGGAGAGGGGAGACGCCGCCTGGATGTGCTCCGGCGGCAGGTGAGCCGAGCCCAGGGGAAGCGACACGGTGAAGGTGCTGCCCTGGTCCAGGGTGCTCTGGACCTCCACCGTCCCGCCATGCAGCTTGACGAGCTCCTTCACCAGGGCGAGCCCGATGCCACTGCCCTCGTTGGTGCGGCCCTTCGCGCCCCGCACCCGGTGGAAGCGCTCGAACAGGTGCGGCAGCTCGTGGGAGGGAATGCCCGTGCCCGTATCCGCCACCGTGAGACGGACGGACTCCCCCTGGAGCGAGAGGGCGACGCGAATCTCCCCTTCCAGGGTGAACTTGAAGGCATTGGACAGCAGGTTCAGGACAACCTTCTCCCACATCTCCTCGTCCACGTAGACGGGCCCGGGCAGCGGCGGGCAGTCCACCACCAGCCGCAACCCCGCGCGCTCGAGGGTGGAGCGGAAGGTGCTGGCCAGGTCCTCCGTCAGGGCGGACAGGTCGGTGGGACGGAAGCTGGCCTGCACGCGCCCGGCCTCGAGGCGGGAGAAGTCCAGCAGGGTGTTGACGAGCTTCAACAACCGCAAGCCGTTGCGGTGGACGGCTTCCTGCCGCTCGCGCTGACGCGGAGGAAGGGGTTGCTCGGCGTCCATGAGGCCCTCTTCCACCGGGCCCAGCAGCAGCGTGAGGGGCGTCCTGAACTCGTGGCTGACATTGGAGAAGAAGTCCGTCTTGGCCCGGTCCAGCTCCGCGAGCGCCTCGGCGCGCCGCTTCTCCTCCTCGTAGGCGCGAGCGTTGGTGATGAGGTTGGCGATGTGCGTCGCGGTGAGCTCCAGGAAGCCGCGGTACTTCACATCCAACGCCTTGCGCGGGCTGATGCCCACCACCAGCATGCCCGCGGGCTTGTCGTGGCCCGGCTTGGACAGGGGCAGCACCAGGGCCGAGGACGCCGCCTCCGGCCAGGGGCCTCCCGGGAGCGTGCCCAGGGAAGGAGGCAGGGTCGCCAGCAGGACGGCCTGGCCCGTGCTCTCGACGGAGGCCCAGGACCACGGCGCGCTGGCGTCGCCAGCGTCGAGCCTGGACGGGGCGGCGGTGCTGCCCGGCTCCACGCCCACCGTGGCCACCAGTTGGGCCGCCCCGCCCCGCGCCTCGGTCAGGTACAGCAGGGCGAAGGGGACATCGTGGGGGTTGGAGGCGAGAACGCGCGCGGCCTTGCGGCATCCCTCCTCCGCGCTCTTCTGCTCGCCCGAAACCTCGCTCAGCTCCCGCAGCATCTGGAGGCGCCGCTCACCCAGGATGCGCTCGGTGGTCTCCGTGCACGCGCAGAAGATGCCACCAATGCCCCCGGACTCGTCCCGGATGGGCGAGTAGGCATAGGTGAAGTACGCCTCCTCCACGTAGCCGTTCCGGTCCAGGCACAGCAGCCCATCCTCGATGAAGGTGGACTCGCCCCGCTCCATGACGGCCTCGATCATGGGACCGATGACATCCCAGACCTCCGTCCAGCCCTCCCGCCCCCGCTGCCCCAGGCCCCTGGGGTGCTTGGTGGCGCCCAGAATGGGCCGGTAGCCGTCGTTGTAGAACTGGACGAGCTCCTTCCCCCACCAGACGAAGATGGGGTGCCGGCTGGTGAGGAGGATGGAGAGGACGGTCCGGAGGCTCTGCGGCCACGTCTCCACCGGCCCCACGGGCGTTCTGGACCAGTCCAGCGCCCGCATGAGCTCGCCCATCTCCCCTCCCCCTCGAAGCACATCATTCAGAACGGGAGACAGGGGATGGTCAGGAGAAGAAGCTCGCATGAAGAGAACCTGGTGGAGGGCTCGTGACGGCAGTACACACATACACAGCAACACGCGCCCGCTCCTCCCCATCCATCCGAGATGTTCACCTCCAGGTAGTCCAGGAGCGCCACCCGTCAGGCCTTCAGGGCAGGCTCGAGGCGGAAACAGGCGGGAGAGCGAGCGCCTTTTCCCTCGATGATCCAGGATGCACGCATGCCCGAACTGGACCTGCGTGCGTTCCAACTCGAGATGAAGCCCATCCCCGAGCGGGTGAAGGAGGCCCTCGCCCGAGGCGTGCGGCGGGACTCCGACCCCCTCGGCCTGGTCCAGGCCCCGCGCCTGCTCGATCCCGGCTACCTGCCAGTGGAGGATGGCGTCGAGCGACACCCGGAGGGAATGCTGGTCGTCTCCGTGCGCACGGAGATGCCGGGCGTCACCGGGGAGATGATCGACTGGTGGTTCGGCTGGCACCTGACGTCCTCGGAGCGCTACCGGCTGTGGCATCCCAAGGCGCACCTGAAGGCGACGGTGAAGGAGGACCGCTCCCACCTGCCGGGATACCGTGAGCGCTACGTGGGCAACGTGTCCTACGTGGACGAGTACATCGGCGCCGAGTTGATGAAGCTGTCCATCGAGTTCGCCGACCCGGGCGTGTACGGCCTCACGGCCGACGGGCTCGCGCGAGCCAACGTGGGCACGGCCGTGTGCGCCCGCACGGCGTTCCGGGGCACGCCCCTGGCCGTGGGCCACCTCATCCACCTCATCCGCCATGTCGAGGGCGGGTGCGAGATGCGCAGCCGCTTCTGGCTCGGGGACGTGCGGGTGCGGCTGCCCGTGCTCGGAGGCGCGCTCTCGCGTCTGGCCAATCTCCCGCCGGTGCGCCGGCGCGTCATGCCGGACCGGCTGGGGCTGGAGCTGCTGGTGCATTGCGCCGAGGAGATGAATCACCTCGCCCGCTTCCTGCCCGCGCTGTACCGCCAGGCGAACGGCAGCGGAGCCGCCAGGGCTATCGGGGCGGGCGGCTCGGGCGGCTGAGGATGTACGTCGCCCCCACGAGCATCAGCGCCGCGGCCGCGGCGAGCACCGGCCACTTCACCCGCGCGACGAACGCCATGAGCGAGAGGCTCACCGCCATCGCGGTGAGCGCGCTCGCCTTCACCTTCACCGGCACGACGCCGTGCTCGTTCCAGGCCTGGAGCCGGGGCCCGAAGCGCGGATGCGTATACAGCCAGTGGTGGAAGCGGCGGGAGCTGCGCGAGAACGCCCACAACGACACGAGCAGGAAGGGCGTCGTCGGCAGCAGCGGCAGGAACGCGCCGAGCACCCCCAGGCCGAAGCAGAAGAACCCGATCGCCAGGAAGAGGAACCGGAAGCGTGGATTCGGGGACGGTTCGGTCATGATCTCCAGCCCATCTTGCTTCATTTCCGAACCCGGCTCGAAATGAAGAAACCACCCCCGCTGAACCGGGTGGCTCACGGAGTTGGAAGCCCACCCGCTTCGGGCCCAGGCTCGTCCTCGTCGAGCAGCGCCAGGAAGGTGTCTCGCGTGCCTCCTGGTGCCTGCCTCACGAGGACGTTGAAGCGCTGGTTGCTCGCGCGCACCCGCGCTCCGTGCGCACGCATCGCCGCCAGCACGTCCGGCATCATCCAGGGTCTCCCGAGCACCTCCAGGTTCTGCCTCAGCTCCCGGTGGTTGCGCGGTGCGCTCAGGCTCGCCGCCACCCCGGGCTGTGACAGCGAATAGCGGTAGCAATCCACGGCGCTCGGGAGCGCGGTGTCCGGCGGCTCCCCCGGCGCTGGCCGCAAGAGGCGCCCGTAGCAGGTGGCGGTGAAGGTCAGCACTCCCGTGCCTCGCGCGAGCGCCTCGGGAAGGAGGGCCGCCTCCGCACCCGGGTGTGCCGCACTGTGACGCGTCATCACCACCGGCCACGGATTCTGGCGCAGGGCCTCCAGCGCGATGTCCCGGTGATGCGTGGAGAAACCAAAGGCTCTCACCTTCCCCTCTGCTCGCAGGGACTCCAGCGCTTCGAAGTTCTCCGCATCCAGCCGCTCGCGCGAGCGCACCCAGAACAAAAGGAAGACATCCAGCCGGTCCGTGCGCAGCAGGCGCAGCGCGGCCTGGACATCCCGGCGGATCGCCTCGGCCCCCGAGTGGTACGTGCCAGCCACCACCACGAGCCCATCCCGCTGAGAGCGCCCCGAGCGCAGGAAGCGCGTGAGCTCCGTGTAGCGCGGCTCCCAGAAGAAGGCATTCACGCCCGCCTCGTGGGCCTCGGCCAGCGAGCCGGCCGACAGCCCGTGCGCCCCCGAGAGCACCAGCGGTGAGACGCTCAACCCCGTCTGGCCCAGGGGCCTTCGGGACGTAGGGGATGGGGACTCCGGCTGCGTGCGCGGGCCCGGCTTCGCCCGCTGGGGACGCGTGGGCCTCCGCTGCTCGATGTCAGGGGCGCCCGTGAAGAGCTCGTCGGGGAAGACGAGCGTCATCGCCTCCAGGTGAGAGACCACCCGCGCCGGCTCGGAGGCGTCGCGCAGCGCCGCGCACAGACGCTCGAAGGCGGGGCCATCCGCCCGTTGCAGCAGCCACGTGTAGGCGGAGGCGCGAACATCCTCGTCCCGCTCGCGCTCGGGGCCGTTCAGCAGCCCGGACAGGCGCTCCTCGAGCGTCTCGCACTCCTCCAACGCCGAGGCCGCCGCGGCTCGCACCATGGGAGAGGTGTCCAGCGACAGGCGCAGCAGCGCGCTCAACTCCTCCCGCCCGCCCTCCGGCTCGAGCAGCCCGGCCGCGCGCGCGCGAATCCACGGGTCCGGAGACCTCGCCCCCATGAGCCCGGCGGAGCGTGATTCCTCGGGGGACAGCTCGTGAAGGCGGGACACGAGGAGCCGCATCGCCACGCGGCGCACCGAGGGATCCGAATCGCTCGTGCACGCGGTCCGCGCCGAGTCCGTGTCCAGCACGGCGGCGCGAATCCACGGGTCCTCGTGCCCGGCCGCCGAGCGAAGCGCCGTTTCCGAGAGCACTCCCCTCTCCACGAGCGCGGCCAGTGCCACCGCGCGGACCGACGGGTCCACGTCCTCCGAGGCCCGCGCGAGCAGTGCCTCGTCCTCCAGGAAGGCCGCCGCCTCCGCGACGGCACGGCGCTCGCGAGGCGTACGGGCCCGGGGGGCGAAGGCCACCAGCGCACGGGCGTACGCCTCCAGCGCCTCCGGTGACACCGGCCTCGACTCCCACGCGGAGAGGGCAACCGCCCGCACCGCCTCCTCCGGGTCGTCGAGCGCGGACAGGACCCGCGCCCGGCTCTCCGGGTCATGCACGAGCCCCGAGAGCGCCGCGCGCCGCACGGCGGGCTCCGGGTGCGGGGCCAGGACGCGGACGCGCTCCAGCAACTCCGGGTGGGCCCTTCGTGCCGCCACACGAGCCGCCCACTCCACCGACCCCGGCCGGGGTGGCTCGTCCAGGATCCGCGAGGCGAGCGCCATGTCGTCCAGGTCGAGCCGTTCGAGCAGCGTACGGACCTCGTCCGCGGCATGGGGGACACGAGGCTCGTCCAGCCAGCGCATCGCGAGCCGGAGGGCCTCTGGCCCACCCCGTTCACGCAGGCGCCGCCGCGCCAGCACCCGCAGCGGCTCATGCGGATCTCCCAACCACCGCACCAGCTCGGACACGGGAACGTCCGAAGCGGGCATCCGTTCGAGCCTCGCCGTCACCACCGCCGGATCCTCGTTGTCGAGGGTCCCCACCCCCACCAGGAGCGGCTCTGGGGGTGGCAGGGGTTCCCCATCCGGAGACGAGGTCGCCGAGCCCCACACGCCCCCGAGGTACACGGCGGCGGCCTTCACCGCTCCGTGCCGGGAGCCCTCCGCGAAGGCGCGCACCCGCTCCCGCACGAAAGCATCCGCCTCACCGAGCCACGCCAGGGCCTGCACCGCCGCGTTCCGCACGCGCCAGAAGGGGTCCTCCAGCGCCTCCAACAGGAGCTCCAGCGCTCCACTCCCCGCCACCGAGCCCGCGGCACGGATGGCGGCGCGGCGCACCCACCAGACTGGCTCCTCGCGAAGGGCGCGCGACGCATGCGGCAGCAACTCCCGCGAGCCCAGCCGGGCCAGCGCGCGCCAGGCCCGGTCGCGGACACTGGACATCGGGTCGCACAAGGCCTCGAGCAGGGCCGGAGCGAAGCGCTCATCCCTCGCCTCTCCGAGCCGGCGCGCGGCGGAGGCACGGACCTCGGCGTCCTCGTCGGTGAGCAGGGCCTGACGCAGCACGTAGCGGCCCGCCAGCACCGAGGTGTCGACGGCCTCCACCGCGTCGCGCCGCGTCTCGGTGTTCTCGTCGATCAGCCGCACCGCGGCCGGGTCCAGATGGGACATGCACGCGGACTCTACGCGCCCTGATAGAATCGTGGGCATGCCCGACATGCTGGCCATCATCAGCAAGGCCGTATTCGAGAAGGAAGCGTCTGGCCGCTCACCTGGCGAGGTGCTCCCCATCGACCGCTACCGCAGTGCCAGCAAGAACCTGGAGCCGCTGCGCTCGGGAGGGCGGCTCTTCCTGGTCACCGTGCGGCCTCCGGCGGAGGCGCTCTGGCTGGTGGCGGTGCTCGAGGCCCCGCGGTTCGAGGACGCCGGGTGGCTCGCCCAGCCCAACCGCGTCCCCATCACGGACGTCACCGCCCTCATCCCCCGCCTGCGCTTCGAGTCGGGCAAGGGCATCCAGGCCGCGAAGGGGGCCCTGGGCATGTCGCTCCAGACGCCGCGGGCGTTGACGTCCGAGGACGTGGCGCTGCTGCTGGGAGCGGTGGGCGGCGCGGTGGAGGCGCGGCTCATCCACCTCACGGCCCATGATGAGCGGGGGCCACTGCCCTGCCTGTGCCGGCGCTGCTTCCCCCAGAGCGGCGAGCACGCCGAGGCCGGAGGCATGAGATTCACCCGCACGCAGGTGGAGGCCGAGGGACGGGTGCTCCACTACTGGCTGCCCGACGAGCTGCTGCCCGACTCGCAAGAGGTGGCGAAATCGGTCCGTGGCTCACTCGCCGCGCACCTGCGCTCCCTCCTCTGAGTCGTGGCCCTCCTCTCGGGCGCCCGTCCGTCGGCAGGTTCATCCTTGTTCCCCCCTGGGCCGATGCGCACGCTGAGTGGTGATTTCCACTCAGCATACGAGGAGGGGTGCCATGGTGAAGACCTGGGTCAAGATGGGCATGGGGTGCGTTCTGCTATGGGCGGGAGTGGCCAGCGCGCAGGAGACCTCGGAACCGGAGGCGCGAGCCGGCTACCAGTCGTGTGATCGCGCGGAGATCGACCAGCTGGAGAGCGAGGCCCTGGCGCTCGCGGCGCCGGGGGGCTGCGAGGACGTCGGCCAGTGCCGCTCCGCGCCCGTGGGGGCCAAGGCCTGCGGCGGACCGCGGAGCCATGTCGTCTATTGCGCAACCTCCACGGACGAGGACAGGTTGCTCAAAGCACTGGAACGGCTCGAGAAGCGTGAGGGGCAATTCAACCAGCAGTGCGACGTCTTCTCCACCTGCGAGTTCATCTCTCCTCCGGAGCTCGAGCTGGTGGAGGGGCAGTGCCGGGCGGTGACGCCCTCCTAGACCCCCTTCCTTGGGAATTGGAAGAGGGCCTGGTAGCGGAAATCCGGATTGACGGATCTTCCCGGGAGGGGGTTGGTGCTTGCTATCCTGCCTCCGCCCCATGAACGCGTCGAGTCCGGAGACCTCCCGATGAAGGCGAAGCAGGAAGTCCGGCGCGCCGGGTGGCACCGACTCCTGTCGTTGCGCGTTCTCGTCCCGCTGCTCCTGCTCGCGTATGCGTGCTTCTTCGGACTGTACACCCTGCACCGGGACGTGACGCTGCGCGAGCAGCAGGTGGAGGAGCACGCGCGAGAGGACATCCACCTGCGGATGACGTACCTGCAGGGGACGCTGGAGTACCTGCTGCGCACCCATCAGCTCGAAGCGGCGCGCGAGCAGATCTCCGACCTGGGGACCAATCCCGAGCTGCGGGTGGGGCTGCTGCTCGATGACGAGCGGAGGGTGCTGGCCGCCACCCGGTACGAGCTGATCGGCCAGCCCATGGAGCAGGCGTGGCCGGCACTCACGCACCCGGAGGCCCTCGCCAATCTGAACGCCGCCCGGAAGCGCCTGCACGGGTACGTGCGGGTGAGCGAGGACGGAATGACGGTGGAGGGCATCTTCCCGATCGCCCTCGGCGCGGAGGCCCGGAAGCATTGGGTGGGCTACCTCTACCTCCAGCACGACCTGTCGCAGCTCAAGGCCGCCCAGCTCGCCAGGGCCGAGCGCTCCGCTCTGGACGCGGGCCTCCTGCTGGGGCTGATGGCCGGGGTGATGGGGCTCGTCTTCCACTTCGTCCTGGGGCAGCGCGTGCAGCGCCTGGAGTCCGCCGCGCGCCGGATCGCCCGGGGCGAGCTGCACGTGCGCGCCGGGGTGCGCGGGGTGGACGAGCTGGGGACGCTGGGCCGCGCCTTCGACAAGATGGCCGAGCGGCTCGGACGGGAGCAGGAGGCCCTGCGGCGCTCGGAGGCCAGCTCCCGCACCCTCATCGAGCGCAGCCCGGACGCCATCTTCGTGCACCGGGATGGCACCGTGCTCTTCACCAACCCGGCGGCCATCGCCCTGCTGGGCCATGAGTGCCAGGAGCACCTGCGGGGCCAGAAGGTGGACGACCTGCTCATGCCCGAGGAACAGGGGGCGCTCACCGGGGACACGGCCGAGGGCGGTGCCGCGCGGGAGGTCCACTTCCGGCACCGGGGAGGCCAACCGGTGCTGGGCGAGGTGGTGACGTTCTCCATTCCGTTCGACGGTCTGCAGACGCGGGTGTCCATCGCGCGCGACATCACCGAGCGCAAACAGGTGCAGGAGAAGCTGCGCTCCACGGATCGCATGGTGTCGCTCGGGACGCTCGCCGCGGGCGTGGCGCACGAGCTCAACAACCCCATCTCCTATGTGCTGAGCAACCTGCGCTTCGCCGTGGACGAGCTGGCCGAGCAGGTCCAGGCGGGCAAGCCCCTCACGGACGAGCAGGCGCGGGAGGTCCACCAGGCGCTCGAGGAGGCGCTCGAGGGTGGCGAGCGCATGCGCAACATCGTGCGCGACCTGAGGAGCTTCTCGCGCCGGGAGGACGAGCGCTTCGGCCCGGTGGACATCCACGCGGTGCTCGACTCGTGCGCGAGCCTGGCCCGGAGTGAGATCCGCCACCGCGCGCAGTTGGTGAAGGAGTACGCGGAGCTGCCGCCCGTGCTGGGCAACGAGTCACGGCTCGGACAGCTCTTCCTCAACCTGCTCGTCAACGCGGCGCAGGCCATCCCCGAGGGCGACGCGAAGGGCAACCGGGTGCGCCTGGCCACCGGGCTCTCGGACAAGGACTGGGTGGTGGTCACCGTGGAGGACTCGGGCACGGGCATCTCCCCGGAGAACCTGCAACGGCTCTTCAAGCCCTTCTTCACCACCAAGCCGGTGGGCGTGGGCACCGGCCTGGGCCTGTCCATCTGTCACGGCATCGTCACGGCGATGGGCGGACGCATCGAGGTGTCGAGCGAGCTGGGCAAGGGCACCGCCTTCCGCGTCTACATGCCCGTGGCCGAGCAGGGCGTGCGCCCCGCCGCCGTCGAGTCGAAGTCCGCCTGAGCCGGGCTCACCCCAGGGAGACGCTCACGGACTCGGGCTGAAGCTCGTCCTCCACGACCACGCCGGCCACGGTACCGCCGAGGGCGGCGCACTCGAGCCCGAAGGGCAGGTACCCCGCGAAACCCAGCAGCGGCATCTCGAAGAGGAGGAACCGGTGCACGTAGGGCACCGAGTAGATCCACTTGTTGAGGCTGTGGAAGTTCCACATCTCCCAGAAGAAGCCGCAGAGGAGCGAGGCGAGCGCGGCGGAGACGACGAGCCGCCAATCGCCCGTGGCGACGTCCGACAGGATGTGACGCTCTCCGCGCAGGGCCTGCAGCGACACGAGGATGAGGACGGGAGACACCCAGAGCAGGGGGAACAGGAAGTCCGGCCACACGCCGATGCCCGCCAGCCCGAGCCCCGAGATGGACAGGACGACGACGGCGGCCAGACGCGGGTGGCGGAAGCGGATGGGATGGAAGCTCGCGAAGGAGCCCTCCAGGAGGGGGAAGCTCCTCAACCACTCCTGGGTCCCGAGCACGGCGGGCAGCACGGTGGCGAATGGCAGCGTCGCGGCCCAGAAGTACTCGGTGGCGGTGAGGTTCGTGCCCACGTAGTACCAGTTCTGCACGAACCGGTTGAGGTACTCGAAGAACCACCAGAAGGTCGCGCTCACCGGGAACAGCATCAGGAAGAAGCGGGGGCGCTCCAGCATCATGCAGCGGCCGGTGCGCTGGTACGTGAGCGCGTTGATGACGAGGATGTAGGCGAGCCACAGGGGAGAGAACGTGTGCACCTGGATGGGCTCGCACCAGGGAAGGCGTGTCCAGGCGACGAGCCAGTTCATCCCGCCGAACGCCAGACCGGCCCAGCCCCACCAGGGGAACGGATGGAGCGCGGGCTCGCGGCGCTCCCCACGCCGCCAGGTCCGGAAGGCCTGGAGCAGCAGGGGAACGACCCAGCACAGCGTGAAGGCGGCGATCAGGAAGAACGCGACCCAGGAGAACCCCGCGTGTTGCACGTAATGGGTCCTGGGAGGGAATTCGAAGTACCGCGCGAGAGGATGACCCACGAGCGAGGACCCCACCAGGGGCAATCCCAACAGCATCACCGCCAGGACGGCAGCCTTCACCAATGCGCTCTTCAGCATGAGGAGGAATCCGGAGAGAAGATCGAGGAGGCAAGCAGAGCCCCAAATGAACGTCGAGGCCAACTCCGTGCGGCAGGTGGTACCGGAAGCCAGACCCGGGACGGCGTCTGGTAGACTCCCACCGCGATGACGCCGCCGCGCCCGGAGCCGAGGAGCAGGGCCGTCCGCCGGCAGCTCCTCCTCGGGTCGGGGCTCCTCGCGGGCCTGGCCCTCGTGTACCGCTCCGTGCTCGCGGGCAGGGTACTGGCCGGGCGGGATGCCTTCCGCATCTTCATCCCGGACTCGGCCTTCCTGCTCGAGGCGCTGCGGGCTGGCGAGCTGCCCCTGTGGAATCCCTATCTCCGTTTAGGGCAGCCTTTTGCCGCCACGCTGTACTCGCAAGTCTTCTACCCGCCGCGGCTGCTCACCGTGCTGCTCGCGGGGCCGGTGGCGGGACTCACCCTCCAGCACCTGCTCCACGGGGTGATCGCCGCGGCGGGCACCTTCCTCCTGCTGCGGCACCTGCGCGCCTCCCGCCCCGCGGCCGTCCTGGGCTCGGCCGCCTTCGCGCTCTCGGCGCCCTTCTCCGACCTGGCCGCCCAGCAGAACGTGGCCAGCGCCGCCGCGTGGACGGGGTTCCTCCTGCTGGCCTCGCGCCGGGCCGCGCTCCAGCCCTCGCCCCGCCGCGCCGCGCAGGTGGCGCTCGTCGCGGGCCTCACCTTCCTCGCGGGCTCGCCGGAGACGTGGCTGTGGCAGGCCCTGCTCGCCTTGGGGGTGGCCCTCGCCGCGCGGCGCGAGGTGCGCGCCGGGGTGGCCACGGGCGCGGGGCTCGCCTGGGGCTTCGCGCTCGGGGCGCTGGTGGCCCTGCCCGCGCTCGAGTTCGCCCGCAACTCCACCCGGAGCACGGGGGGGATGAATCCACTCGAGTGGTCCCTGTCCTGGCCGCAGCTGCTCTCGGTGGCGTGGCCCTTCGCCGAGCACCCACGCTCGCGCTACTGGGAGGGGGACGATCAGTTCTTCATCCTCGTCCTCTTCCTGGGCACCCTCACCTGCGCCCTGGCGCTCGCCGGACTCGGGCGCTCGCGGCGGGCACTGCCCTTTGGCCTGGGGGCACTGGGACTCACCGCGCTCGCCCTCGGCGCGCACTTCCCACCGGCGGCGCTCCTGCTGCGGCTGCCGCCCTTCCACCTCTTCCGCTACCCGGTGAAGTACTTCGTCGGAGCGGCCTTCTGCCTGGCGGTGCTCGCCGCCCTCGGGCTGGACGTGCTCGCCCGCCGGAGCCGCCGGGGAGAGCGCTCGCTCTGGCGCGTGGCCGGAGTGGTGGCCGCCCTCTTCGCCGCGCTGCTGCTGGGCCCTCCCCTCACCCGGTTGCCCTTCTTCCGCGCTGGCGTGGAGGCCGGACTGCCCTGGGTGGTGCTGGCACTCGGCGCGGGCGCCCTGGCCTTCATCCTCCCCGCCGCCGGTCCCGGGCGAGCCCACCGCGTCCGCCGCGCGCTCGCCGTGGTGGCCCTGGTGGAGCTGGGCGCGTTCCACCTGCTCCAGGGAGTCACCGACAGCGCACCGCCCGAATCCCTCGGCCGGCCTTCCCGGCTCGCCGCCGCCATCCCCGCCGGTTACGAGGGCCGCGTCAGCGTGGACCTCTCGGGAGACGAGCTCTCCGAGGTCCCCACCACCGTGAGCGCCACCGTGGCGCCGCTGCCCGGCGAGGGCGGCTCGTACATCGCGCTGAGCCGGGACGCCCTGGTGCCCAACCGTTTCGTGGAGGAGCGGCTGCGCGTCTTCGAGGGTTATGGCGCACCGGAGCCCCTGCGCATCGAGCCCCTGTACGAGTCGGGGGCGCGAGCGGCCTTCGACCTGGCCGGGGTGGGCTACTACGTGCGGAGGGGCCCGCCGCCCTTCGCGGACCTGGTGCCCGTGCTCACCCTGCCGGGACTGCCCACCCTCTACCGCTCCGACACCGCCCTGCCGCGCGCCTTCGTGGTGCACACGGCGCGTGTGGCCGGAGACGAGGAGGCACGGACGGCCTTCCTGGATCCGGCCCAACCCCTGCGCCGCACCGCCCTGCTCTCCGAGGGCGAGCCCCTGGAGGGCCCCGGCTGCGAGGGCTCGACGGCGCGGGTAACGGGGGCGGGCCTGTCCCGGGTGGAGGTGGCGCTACAGGCCTGTGGCCCTGGCTACCTGGTGCTGAGCGACTCGCACTACCCGGGCTGGGAGGCCACGCTGGACGGGGCGCCCGTGCCGGTGCGGCGGGCCAACGGGGTGATGCGCGCGGTGCGGGTGCCGCCGGGGGCGCACACCGTCCGCTTCGATTACCATCCTCTCAGTTTCCGAGTGGGGGTGCTCCTCTCGGTGCTGGCGCTCGGCGCCCTGGCGCTGGCGCTCCGGCCCCGCAAGCACGAAGGGCGGCCTCCTTTATAAGGAGGACCGCCCCTCGGGATGCATCCTGCGGCGACTGCGAAGGACTTACTCGTCCTTGTTCGCGCCGAAGTTCTTCAGCGACTTGCGCTGCAGCTGGGCGTTGGCCGTGGTGCCGGTGTTCTTCACGTCCTCGTTGCCGGCCAGGGCCTCGGCGGAGGCGCCGAAGAGCTTGCGGATGTTGTTGCCGAACAGGGTGATGACGCCGATCGCCGCGATGGCGATCAGGGCCACGATGATGATGTACTCGGTCATACCCTGACCACGGCGCTTGGCGAGCTTCTTCAGGTTCTTGTTGGCGGTCATGTGCGATCTCCTGGATGGGGGGTGACCGGGGGTGGCCACCTGCGACGATGAGTAAAGTACCCGCCTACTCGCCTGACCTCTATCCGTCATCGGGAGGATGATCGCACTTCCCTGGGCTTTCGCGGCGCTGGCCCCTCACCGGTTTCCGGGGAGTCCTCAACTGTTACCTGACAAACAGCCGGGCGGCCGTCCGGGCCTTTCCCCGGGTGGGGAGAGCGCCAACTGTCGGATTCTCAAGGGGAATCCCCTCTCATGTAGGGGGACATGGGGGCGGTCGACTCGTTATGTTTCGCACCTGCCCATGAACCACCACCTGCTGCAGGCCGTTCAAATCTCATGGTCTCAAAACCTGCGTGTGACCCGCGTCGAGGGTGACTGCGAGACCGTGCTGCATCGTCCGGCTCCGGAATTGAAGGACCGGCCGCTCCATGTGGTGCTGGGAACCAGCGCCGAGAAGGTCCGGGAGCTGGATGCCCTGGCCCGGCGCGCAACTGGCGCGGTGGAGTTCCTCTACGCGCAGCTCGGCGCGGGAGAGCCCCTCCCCCTGCGGCTGGCGCTCGGCCTGGACGAGGACGAGGCCACCGCCGTGGTGCTGGACATGCGCGCGCTGCTGAAGGGGGCGCCGCCGGTGCAGCTCTCCGGCCTGGCCTCGCAGCTGAGCCATGAGATCCGCAACCCGCTCAGCTCGGTGAAGATGGCGGTGCAGACGCTGGCGCGCAACACGGGCCTGTCGGAGAGGGACCAGCGCCGGCTGACGATCGCCAACCGGGAGATCCGCACCATGGAGCGGATGCTGTGGATGCTGTCCGAGTACGGCCGGGACAGCACGCCCGCGATGGATCAGCACGTGCCGCGCACGCTGGTGCAGGAGGCCCTGGCGATGGTGGCGCCGGAGCTGGCCGAGCGGCGCGTGGAGGTGCGGGTGGACGAAGCCGCGGAGCTGCCGCGGGTGCGGGTGGACGCGGGGAGGCTGAGGCCGGTGCTCGCGCAGGTGCTGCTCAACGTGGCCATGGGGATGGGCGAGGGAGGAAACGTGCAGGTCTCCCTGCGCCAGGGTGCCCAGGGACGGGTGCAGCTGGTGGTGAAGGATCCGGCGGGAGAGATGCCCGAGGAGCTCGACATGCTCTTCGAGCCCTTCGAGTGCGGGCTGGCGCGAGGGGCGGGGCTGTCGCTGGCGGCCCTGCGCCGCGTCCTGGTGCACCAGGGGGGGGACGTATCCGCCGAGGCGGCCCCTGACACCGGGACGGTGTTGACGCTCACCTTTGCGGCCTGAGGACCATGGAGACGCTTCTCATCGTCGACGACGACCTCTCGCTGCTCGAGTCCTTGAAGATGCACTTCGAGGACATCGAGCACGAGGGGACTCCGCGCTACCAGGTGGTAACGGCGACCAGCGCGGCCGAGGGCCTGCGGCTGGCGCAGGAGACCCTGCCGGGCGTCGTCATCCTCGACATGAAGCTGCCGGACCGCACGGGTCTGGACATCATCGAGGAGATGAAGAGCCTGTGCGGGGACGCGCGCATCATCCTCGTGACGGCCTTCCACGACATGGAGACCACCATCCGGGCCATGAAGGCCGGGGCTTTCGACTACATCCACAAGCCCTTCCCGGATCTGGCGGCCCTGGACATCGTGGTGTCGCGCGCGCTCGAGTACCGGCAGCTGTCACGCCGCGCGGCCACGGTGAACGTGGAGAGCGCGGCGGCGCGCCTGGGAGACATCGTCGGCACCAGTCCCCTCATCCAGCAGCTGGTGAAGGAGATCGGCAAGGTGGCTGGCAGCCGGGCCACCGTGCTCATCCAGGGAGAGAGCGGCACGGGCAAGGAGCTCATCGCCCGGGTCATCCACAACTACTCCTACGACGAGCCCAAGCCGTTCATCGGCATCAACTGCTCGGCCATCGTGGACACGCTGCTGGAGAGCGAGCTGTTCGGCCACGAGAAGGGCGCCTTCACGGGGGCCAACGCCGTCAAGCCGGGCAAGTTCGAGCTGGCCGAGGACGGCACCATCTTCCTGGACGAGATCGGCGACATGTCGCTGATGCTCCAGGCCAAGCTGCTGCGCGTGCTGCAGGAGCGCGAGTTCGAGCGCGTGGGTGGGGTGAAGCGCATCAAGCTGCGCGCCCGCGTCATCGCCGCCACGCACCGCAACCTGGTGGAGGAGGTAGCCTCGGGGCGCTTCCGGGAGGACCTCTACCAGCGCCTGAAGGTCATCACCCTGGGGATTCCCCCGCTGCGCGAGCGGCGCGAGGACATCCCCCTGCTGGTGCAGCACCTGCTGGAGCGCATCAACGAGAAGGTGCACAAGCGCGTCACCCGGGTACCGCCCGAGGTGTTGGACCACCTCACGCGCCTGCCCTGGCGGGGCAACGTGCGCGAGCTGGAGAACGTGCTGACGCGGGCGGTGGTGCTGGCGCCGGGCGAGGTGCTGCTCTCGGAGAACCTCCCCGCCCTGGAGTCCGCCCAGCCCGAGCCCGGCCTCCATCCCAACGGCCACGCCCACCCGGCGAACGGCCATGCGGGCGCTCCCCTGCCCAACTTCCTGGTCGCCACCATCGACGACCCGAGCCGCATCCCCACCCTGGAGGAAGCGGAGCGGATGCTCATCGAGCTGACCATGAACGTGACCAAGGGTCACAAGGGCAAGACGTGCCAGATCCTCGGCATCAGTCGTCCGACGCTGGAGCGCAAGCTCCAGAAGTACGGCGTCCGACAGGATCAGCAGCCGTAGGCGTCGAAGGACGTGTTTCGAACATTGTTCCGCGTCCGACAAACCCCCGCGCGATTTGAACGAAACGTTCAACTTGATCAGACTGTTTGAACGTTCTGTTTCAGGTTTCGGACACTCTTCTGGGGTGGAAGAGGATCTGTAGCGCCAAGTAGCCGTCATTCCAGGGTTTTTCGCGTCTTGGGAAAAGCGTTCGGGTTGGCACAAAGCTTGGAAAGGGACTGTTCCGTCCGCAGCACAGCAAGCCCACTTTCAACCGCCCGCAGGAGTGCCCGCCATGCACGGTTTCAATCGCCCTCTCGGTCCGATCGGCTCCAACGTCGTTGCCCCCATCCAGACCACCAGCTCCGGCATGCTCGTGACGGCCAACAAGCTGATCCCCGGGCAGGAGGCGATCGACTTCAAGGGGTACTTCAAGGTCGAGTCCTTCCCGCACAACTCGGTCATCTACCGGCCGGGCGACACGACGGACCGCGTGTACCTGCTGAAGACGGGCCGGGTGCGGCTGATGAGGCTGGGCAAGAACAGCTCGCGCTCGGTGGTGAGCATCCTGCGCCCGGGCGACCTGTTCGGCGAGCTGTTCCGCCCGGAGGGGACGCCGGTGGAGGAGATGGCGATCGCCTCGGGTGAGGCCGAGGTGTGGAGCATCGAGGGCCGCGACTTCCGCGCGCAGCTCGAGGCCCGCCCGGCGCTGGCGGTGGACGTGGTCCGCGCGTACGCGGAGCGCGTGCGTGCGCTGCGCAAGCGGGTGCTGGGCCTGACGTTCAAGGAGGTTCCGGCGCGGCTGGCGGACACCCTTCTGACGCTGGCGGAGGCGCACGGTGAGCGCTGCCCGCACGGCGGCGAGACGGACCTGCGGGGCATCACGCAGCAGGATCTGGCGGATCTGGTGGGAGCGTCGCGCTCGTTCGTGTCGACGCTGATCAACGAGATGAAGCGGGACGGGGTGCTGGGGAACGTGGGCCGCATCCTGTGCATCCGTGACCAGAAGGCGCTGCGCAAGCTCGCGTCGAAGGAGAAGTGAGAAGAGGACGTTGCTGCGCGGACACCCTCCCTCTCCCACCGGGAGAGGGGTCGGGGGTGAGGGTCTCCGTCACCGTCCTGCCAACCAGAACCCAGTCCAAGCCGTACCTCCGTGTCCCACATGACGGGAGCGGACCGAGGACCCTGGCAGCCGCCCGAGAGAGGGCATGGCGCCGGGGTTCATCATTTCGAGCAACGAGCGCGTCTCCGGGCTTGCCCTGATCGGCCGGCGGACCCAGCATGCGCGCGCCCGTGAACACACCGCTCACCGAGACCTCCTCTCCGAACCAGACGTACACCGAGCGCCGCGCCGCCGCCGAAGCGGAGCTGAAGCGGCTGGACGGCATCAGCGCGCGCTACGCGAACCTGAGGGCGCTGGTGTTCACCGCGGGAGCGGTGGTGGCGGGGCTCATTTTGTTCAAACGGCTGCCGAGCCAGTGGTGGTGGGCGGTGGGGGCGGCGCTCGCGGTGTACGCGCTGCTGGCGGTGCTGCACCACCAGGTCTTCCTGCGAGAGGAGCGGCAGCGGCTCTACGTGAAGCTCAACGAGCGAGGGCTGGCGAGGCTGACGAGGGGCTGGCACGACTTCGCGGAGCGGGGGGAGCGCTTCCTGACGGGCTCACACCTGTACGCGGCGGACCTGGACGTCTTCGGACAGGGCAGCGTCTTCCAGCTGATGAACGAAACGGCGACGCGAGCGGGGGAGGAGCGGCTGGCGGCGTGGCTGTCGTGGCCGGCACAGGCGGAGGAGGTGCGGGCGAGGCAGGGAGCGGCGCGCGAGCTGAGGCCACGGGTGGAGTTCCGGCAGGACGTGTGCGTGGAGGCGCGCACGGTGGCGAAGGAGAAGGCGGACCCGGGCCTGTTCATCCAGTGGGCGGAGAGCGGGCCATCGCTGGCGAGCATCCGGTGGGCGAGGCCGGTGGCGGTGGTGCTGCCGCTGGTGACGCTGTCGCTCTACGTGCTGGGGCGGCTGGAGGTGCTGCCGGGAGCGCTGTGGTGGCTGGGACTGCTGGCGCAGCTCGGGGTGGTGTGGCTGACGAGGAGCACGCTGCGGGCGATGGAGGAGAAGATGAGCGCGGGGGAGCACGGCTTCGTGCGCTACGCGCCGGTCTTCGAGCGGGTGGAGCGTGAACGTTTCGAGCACCCGGAGCTGAAGCGGGTGCAGGCGGGGCTGCAGCACGAGGGAGAGCCGCCGGTATCCACGCACCTGAAGCGCTTCAGCTGGCTGTACTCGTTCGTGGAGTTCAAGCGGCACCAGTTCCACCCGATCGTGCACCTGTTCACGCTGTGGGACGTGCACGCGCTGTTCGCGCTGGAGAGGTGGAGGGAGAAGCACGGGGCGCGGGTGAGGGGGTGGTTCGAGGCGCTGGCGGAGCTGGAGGCGCTCTCGTGCCTGGCGGGGCTGGCGTTCGACCGGCCGGGCTTCCTCTGGCCGACGGTGGAGGGGGACGGGCCCCGGGTGAAGGCGGAGGGGGTAGGCCACCCGCTGCTGGACAACCCGGTGCTGAACGACGTGGAGCTGCCGGGGCCAGGGAGCGCGCTGCTGCTGACGGGCTCGAACATGTCGGGGAAGACGACGCTGCTGCGAGCGCTGGGGCTGAACGCGGTGCTGGCTCTGGCGGGGGCGCCGGTGTGCGCGAGGGCCTTCTCACTGTCACCGCTGCAGGTGCTGACGAGCATGCGGGTGAAGGACTCGCTGGAGCGGGGCGTGTCGTACTTCTACGCGGAGGTGCAGCGAATCAAGGCGGTGCTGGACGCGGCGGCGGCGGCGAAGGGGCAGGCGATGTTCCTGCTGGACGAGATCCTCCTGGGGACGAACACGCGGGAGAGACAGATCGCCTCGCGCGAGGTGCTGAGGCTGCTGCTGGCGACGGGGGCGTGCGGAGGAGTAACGACACACGATCTATCGCTGGCGAATCTGGCGGAGGAGTACGGCGGGAAGGTGGTGAACATGCACTTCCGGGATCATCTGGAGAACGGAAAGATGGTGTTCGACTACCAGCTGAGACCAGGGGTGGTGGACACGACGAACGCGCTGAGGGTGCTGAGGATGGCGGGAGTTCCGGTGGAGGATTCAGAACAACCCCCCGCCCCCACCGAGTCCCGACTGGGCTGAACCCCCAAACCCGCCCCCTCCCCCATCCCTCCCTCTCCCTCTGGGAGAGGGTCGGGGTGAGGGTATACGCCCCGGTGTTCAAACCCGTTCACCGCTTCTTACGGAGCACCTCGGCGGGCAGATTCCGGCGGACCGGCTCCAGGATGATGACCAGACAAGCGGTCAGAGGAGCGGGGAGCATCACGAGGCCGAGGATGAAGAGGAACCGCAGGACACGAAAAACAAGACGAAGACAGGCGGAGAAGGAGCGCCGGAAGGCGCCCCCCGCCGAGGAAAAGGAAGACATGGCGAACTCCTCGAGCTGAAGGACCAACCAGGAACGGACCCTGGAATGGCTCAGTGGAGGAGTGCGCGATGAGCGATGAAGAGGCGGCGTGGAGGCCCGGGGAGGAGCACCTCGGGGACGCGGCACGCGAGCGGAGCCCGCTCGAGGGCCCACGCCAGCCCCACGGAATGCACGAGAGGCGCGGCCGAAACGACCACCTGGCGAGGCCTGACGGACTCACGCCGGAGCACCGAGACGGCGACCACGGGGTTCGCATCGGGCATCGCATGCGCCGGGGAGAAGCTCCCAGCGAGCGAGAGGCACGCCAGCAACAACCTCAGCCAGCGAGCGATGTGATGCAGACGTCCGTGCATACCGGATCAGATTAACCACGGGGACGAGGGCGTCAAACCGGCCCCGGGGCTCGGGACAGGGACACGCACCTGGCGATGCGCGCGGCCAATGGCGCTCCGGGAGCTCGCCCTCGGGTACGAGGAATCTGTGAGCGGACGAGCAGGAAAAACGTCGGGTGCGAGACCCCGGGGCGTCACAACGTCCGCTCGCGTGAGCCGGGGGGCTCCGAAATCACCCTCTGGAGCCCATCTCCACCTCGCACATGCTGCTGGCCCTCTTCCTGCTCACCGCCGTCCCCGCCCCCGCGCAAGCCGGGGTGCATCCGTCGACGGCCACGCAACCCGAGCTCGCCGAGGAACTGGTCACCCCACCCGCCCCGAAGGTGGTGCTCACCCATTGGGACGAGGCGGTGGGCCGGCTCCGGGCGAGGTCGGTGGAGTTGCGGACCGCGCTCGCCCAGCTCGAGCTGGCCGGAGCGCAGGCGCGCCTGACGCTCTCTCCCCTGCTGCCCGAGGTGCGCGCCTCCCTGTCCGTGCAGGAAAGGCTGGCGGGGAGGAGCTCGCTCCTCGTCGAGGGAGGTGACGGGAACGTCGACGTGGGAGGGGGCACGGACGAGTCGAGACCCACCTCCCCGCTGGTCGCGCTGCGCGCCAGCGTGGTGCAGTCGGTGATCAACGTGCCGGCCTGGCAGGCGCTGTCCGCGGCCCGGGCCCGGGAGCGAGCGGCGGGAGCCTCCGCGCGGGACGCCTGGCGGCTCCTGGTGCGAGAGCTCGCACGAAGCCTCGTGGCGGTGGTGGCGGCCGAGCGGGTGGTGGAGCTCAACGGCACGGGACTGGCCCAGGCCCGCGAGAGGCACCGGCTCACCCAGGAGGCCGAGCGGTTGGGCACCGGGCGCAAGCTGGACACGCTGCGCACGGGGAGGGATCTCGAGATCGCACGAGCCGAGCTGCTCTCCAGCGTGGAGTCGCTGCGCCGCGCGCGAGATGGGCTGGGGCTGGCGCTTGGAGCCGATACCGAGGTGGGCGTTGCGCCTGGCTTCCGGCTGGACGGGCTGCGCGACGAGCTGTCCACGCTGTGCCGCCCGCTGCGAGGCGAGCCCCGGGCGGACCTGCTCGCCGCGAGTCAGCAGGTCCAGGCGGCCGAGCGCGAGGTGGCCGAGGCGCGAGCGGCCTATGTGCCCACGCTGGGGGTGCAGAGCTCGCTGACAGCCATCTCGGTGGATCCGGGGGTGGCGCGCGTGAGCACGTGGAACATCGCGGCGGTGCTGGAGGTGCCCATCTGGGACGGGGGCACGCGGGGAGCAACGGAGCGAGCGGAGCGGGCGAACCTGGCGGTGGCCGGGGAGCAGCTCGAATCGGTGAGGCGCACGCTAGGGGTGGAGGTGGCGAGGGCACGCCGGGGAGTGGCGTTGGCGGAGGCGCTGAGGCTGACGGCGCGGCGCGCGCGGGATGCCGCGTCCCAGACGGACACCCTCACCCAGGAGGCCTTCCGCGAGGGAGTGGCGACCAGCCTCGAGCTGGTGCAGAGCGCCGAGGAGTTGCGTGAGGCGGAGCGCACGCTCGCCCTGCGCGAGCTGGACCTGGTGCAGGCGCGTGTGGAGGCGCTCATGGTGGAGGCCGAATGCCCTCTGTGACGGGTGGGAGGAGAGCACTCCGGGTGATGTCCGCGGGGCTCGCGCTCCTGCTGGTGCAAGCGGCGTGTACCCGCGAGCCGGAGGGAGGCGGAGGTGGACGCGACGGGGGCAATGGAGCGGTGGCGGTGGACGTGAAGGAGGCGCGGCTCGGACGGCTGAGGGCGCCTCTCACGCTGGTGGGCACCACGCAACCCGTGGAGCAGGTGGCGGTGCGGGCGCGGGTGGAGGGGCACCTGGAGACGCTCGCGGTGGACGTGGGAGATGCCGTGAAGGAGGGCCAGGAGCTGGGACGGCTGAGCACCGCGCTCCTGGACGCGGAGGTGCACGAGACGGAGGCGGGGCTGGCCGAGGCACGCTCGCAGGTGGCGAGCGCGGAGGCGGGCGTCGCCCAGGCCAGGAGCGCGCTCGAACAGTCGCGGCTCGCGCAGGCCCAGGCGCAGGTGGAGGCGCGGCGTTACGAGCGGCTGGCCAGGCGAGGCATCGCCAGCCGCCAGGAGGCGGAGCAGCGCACCACCGAGGCGCGCACCGCGCGGCAGGCGGTCCGCGCGGCGGCGCAGCAGGTGCGCACGCAACAGAGCCTCGTGTCGGCGGCGAGGGCCCGGGTGAAGGCGCAGGAAGCCCTGCTCGCGGCGGCGCGGGAGCGACGCTCGTTCGCCAGCCTGCGCTCGCCGGTGAACGGGCGCGTGGTGGAGCGGTTCCACACGGTGGGAGACCTGGTGCTGGCCGGGAACGAGGTGCTGAGCGTGGGGAACTTCTCCCAGGTGGAGGTGACGCTCTCCGTGTCCGAGCTGGAGCTCTCCCGAGTGAAGCCGGGACAACGGGTGCCCGTGCGCCTCGACGCCCTGGGTGACACCACCTTCACGGGCACGGTGACGCGAGTGTCGCCCCAGGCGGACCCGCTGAGCCGGCTGGTGCCCGTGGAGGTGGTGCTGGACAACCCCGAGGGCCGCATCGGCAGCGGACTGCTCGCCCGGGTCCAGCTCGACAATGGAGGAGAGAAAAGACTGCTGGTGCTCGAGTCGGCCCTCAGGGTGGACCAACCCGATGCGGGGAGTGGCCTCTCCAGCGCGCAGGGTGGCTCCGGGAGCGGCACTGACGATGGCCCCCAGGAGGCACCACCGGAAGAGGGACGCGTCTTCGTGGTGACGGGTGCGGCCGATGGAGGTGGGGCCCGGGTGGAGGAGCGGCGGGTGCGGCTGGGCGCGCGAGCCGACGGGCAGGTGGAGATCCTCTCGGGGCTGAGGGAGGGCGAACGGGTGGTGGTCCGCGGCGAGCGGCCCTTGCGAACGGGGCTCGAGGTGCGACCCAGCGCCCTGTCGGACGGCCTCGCACCGGAAGGTGGCAACGGGGGTGGCCGTGAGTGAGCCCGGACGACGTGGGGGACTGAGCGCGCTCGCGGTGCGGCGTCCGGTGGGGACGCTGATGCTCGCGGCGGCCGTGGTGGTGCTCGGGCTCTTCTTCCTCTTCCGCCTGCCGGTGGACCTGCTGCCCTCCATCACCTACCCACGCATCGGCGTGCGGGTGGACGCGCCCGGCATAGCGCCCGAGGTGGCGGTGGAGGAGATCACCCGCCCGCTGGAGGAGGCCCTCTCGGCGACGGAGGGGGTGGTGCAGGTCTACTCGCAGACGCGCGAGGGGCAGGTCAGCATCAACCTGTACTTCCAGCCGGGCGGCGACGTGGATCAGGCGCTCAACGACGCCACGGCGGCCGTCAACCGCGCTCGGAGCAACCTGCCGGACACCCTGGAGCAGCCGCGGCTCTTCAAGGTGGACCCCTCACAGCTCCCCGTCGTGGAGTTCGCCCTCACCTCCCCCGGCCTGTCGGGCCGGGCGCTGCGCATCTTCGCGGACGAGGAGCTGGCGCGAGAGCTGGCGGTGGTCCCCGGAGTGGCGGCGGTGGACGTGTCCGGTGGAGCGGTCGAGGAAGTGCAGGTGCGGTTGGACCTGCAGCGGATGCAGGCCTCCAGGCTGGGGATCGTGGAAGTGCTTCAAGCGCTCGAGACGGAGAACCAGGACATCTCCGCGGGGCGGCTGGAGGGTGTACGGACCGAGTCGCTCGTGCGCACGGTGGGGCGTTTCCGCGACGCGGCCGAGCTCGAGCGCCTCACCTTCCTCGTCGACAGCCCGCCGCCGGAGACCAGCACCGGGACGCCAGAGCCCACCGTGGCGCCGCAGCGGCGCAAGGTGCTGCTGGGAGACTTCGCCACCGTGGTGGACGGGACCGAGGACGAGCGCGTCTTCGTCACGCTCAACGGCCAGCCGGCGGTGAAGGTGAGCGTGCAGAAACAGCCGGACGCCAACACCATCGAAGTGGTCGATGGCGTGAAGGCGCAGGTGGAGGAGCTGCGGCGCACGGGGCGGCTGCCGGAAGGCACGGTGCTCACGGCCACGCTGGACGAGTCCCAGTTCATCAAGCGCTCCATCCAGGACGTGGCGGTCTCGGGGTTGGCGGGCGCGGTGCTGGCGAGCATCGTGGTGCTGCTCTTCCTCGGCTCGCTGCGGCAGACCTTCATCGTGGTGCTGTCCATCCCGCTCGGCACGCTGATGGCGGTGAGCCTGCTGTCGCTCGCGGACGCCTCGCTCAACATCTTCAGCCTGGGCGGGCTGGCGGTGGGCATCGGAGCGGTGGACAGCTGCATCGTAGTGCTGGAGAACATCGTACGGGGTGTGGAGGAGCGGCGCCGGCGCGGAGAGGGAAACGGAGACGCGGACACCCTCCCCCTCCCCGAGCTCATCCCCCTCACCCAGACCCGGGCCACCGAGCTCGAATCGGCCCTGGTGGCCTCCACCACGACCAACCTGGTCGCCGTGGTGCCCTTCCTGCTCATCGGCGGCTTCGTGTCGCTGCTCTTCAACGAGCTCATCCTCACCGTGCTCTTCACGGTGGGCGCCTCGCTCGTCACCGCGCTCACGATCATCCCCTCGCTCGCGGCGAGGTTGCTCGCCATCCGGAAGACGAGCGGCCTGTCCCGCCTGAAGCCGGTGCGCTGGTTCGCCGGCCGGGTGGAGCGCCTCACCCACGGGTATGGAGCGCTGCTCTCCCGAGCACTGGCCCACCGGCTGGTGGTGCTCGCCTCGGTGTTCGTGGGGCTCGGGGTGCTGGCGGCGCTGCTGCTGCCATTCCTGTCCACGGAGATCCTCCCGCGCGTGGGCACGGGCCAGGCGCGCCTCGTCGTGCAGCTCCCGCCAGGGCTGCCACTGGCGGACAACCAGCGGTTGATGAAGCAGGTGGACGCGCTGCTGATGCGCCAGCCGGAGACGCGCTACGTCTTCACCACGGTGGGAGGCTTCCTCTTCGGCAACGCCACCTCCGAGAACGCGCTGCGCTCCTCGAGCACCATCACCCTGGAACCGGGCACGGACGTGCAGGCCTACGTCGCTCGCGTCAACCGGGAGATGGCGAAGCTCAACCTGGTGGGCATCCGGTTGAGGCTCGCGCCGGAGCAGATCCGCGGCCTCATCACCAGCAACTCGCCGGTACGGGCCGAGGTGGACGTGATGCTCGAGGGAGAGGATCCCCAGGCGCTGGAGCGCGCGGGACAGCAGGTGGTGGCGGCGCTGGACGCGAAGGCGAAGCTGGCCCGCTACCGCCCGGACGCGGACCCCGTGCAGCCCGAGGTGCAGGTGCGCCGGGATCCGGAGCGCGCGGGGCTGCTGGGGCTATCGTCCGGGGACATCGGCGAGGCGGTGCAGACGGCGCTCGAGGGCACCATCGCCACGCAGCTCCAACGGGGCGAGCGACTGGTGGACGTGCGGGTGAAGCTGGAGCGCGGGGCCCTGCGCACCCGCGCCCAGCTCGAGCAACTGCCCCTGGTCTTCTCGAATCAGGCGCCGGTGCGGCTCTCGGAGGTGGCGAGCGTGTCCGAGGGCACCACTCCGGCGGAGATCCAACGCATCAACCAGCGGCAGGTGTTCATCATCGCGGGAGACCTCGCGGAGGGGGCGAGCCTGGGCGATGCGCTGGAGGAGGTGGAGCGGATCCTCTCGGAGGTGGAGCTGCCGCGAGGCGTGTCGATCATGGAGAGCAACGCGGCCCGGAGCAACCGGGAGCTGCAGCGCTCGCTGTTCGTGCTCGGCGGGCTCGCCATCTTCCTGGTGCTCACGGTGATGGCGGTGCAGTACGACTCGCTCGTGGATCCCCTGGTCATCCTCTTCACCATTCCGCTCGCGCTGGTGGGCGGGACGATGGGGCTGGTGGTGACGGGGGTGGCGATGGGAGCCACGGCACTCATCGGCATGGTGCTGCTGGTGGGCGTCATCGTCGGCAACGGCATCATCCTGGTGGAGCTCGCCAACCAGCTCCGCGAGGAATCACCCGGGCTGTCGCGCCTGGAGGCGATGCAACACGCCGCGCCCATGCGCCTGCGCCCCATCCTCATCACCACGCTGCTGGCCACACTGGGGCTGGTGCCCATCGCGCTCGGCTTCGGCGAGGGCACCGAGCTGTTGCGTCCGCTCGCGCTCGTCACCCTGTCCGGGCTGAGCGTGGGCACGCTGCTCACGCTCTTCGTCGTGCCGTGCCTCTACGTCAGCCTGCACGCGCTCGTCGCGTGGCGTCCGGGACGACGCCAGAAACACGACGGCCCCTCCCATGTGCAACGGAAGGGGCCGCGTGAGGTGTGAAACTACTTCGCCAGCTCGATGAGCGCCGCGGCGCCCATGCCGCCGCCGATGCACATCGTCACCACGCCGTAGCGGCCGTTGCGGCGCTTCAGCTCGCGCAGGATGGTGCCCACCAGACGCGCACCGGACACGCCCAGCGGGTGACCCAGGGCGATGGCACCGCCGTTCGGGTTCACCTTGTCCATCGGGATGCCCAGCTCGCGGATGCAGTGCAGGGCCTGGGCGGCGAAGGCCTCGTTCAGCTCGAAGACGTCGATGTCCTCGACCTTGAGGTTGTTCTTCGCCAGCAGCTTCTTCACGGCGGGCACGGGGCCCACGCCCATGATCTCCGGGGGCACGCCGGCCACCTGGTAGTCCAGGAAGTAGCCGAGCGGCTTGACGCCGAGCTGCTGGGCCTTCTCCTCGCTCATCACCACGGCGGCGGCCGCACCGTCGGTCAGCGGCGAGGCGTTGCCGGCGGTGACCACGCCCTTCTGGTTGAAGGCGGGCTTGAGCTTGGCCAGACCCTCGAGCGTGGTGTCCGGACGCAGGATGGTGTCCACGGACACGGTGACCTGCTGGGCCTTGCCCTCCTCGTCATAGACGGTGGTGGTGACGGGGAAGATCTCCTCCTTGAACTTGCCCTGCTCGCGGGCGGTGGCGGCGCGGCGCTGGCTCTCGTAGGCGAACTTGTCCGCGTCCTCGCGGGACACGCTGTAGCGCGAGGCGATGTTCTCCGCGGTGGCGCCCATGGAGGTGTAGACCTCGGGGAACTTCTCCATGATCTCCGGGTTGGCGCTGACCTTGTTGCCGCCCATGGGGACCATGGTCATGGACTCGGTGCCACCGGCGATGGCGACCTGGATCATCCCCGCCTTGATGGCCTGCGCCGCCTGGGCGATGGACTGCGTGCCCGACGAGCAGAAGCGGTTGATGGTCATACCGGGAACGGTGTCCGGCAGACCGGCCAGGAGCGCGGCGTTGCGGGCGACGTTCATGCCCTGCTCCGCCTCGGGCATGGCACAGCCGAGGATGACGTCCTCGACTTCCTCGGGCTTCAGGCCAGGGACCTGCTTGACGGCCTCCTTGATGGCGAGGGCCGCGAGCGTGTCGGGCCGGGTGTCCTTGAACTCTCCCTTGTGCGCGCGGGTGAACGGGGTGCGCACCGCGCTGGCAATCACGACTCGACCGGGCATCTGTCTGTCTCCTCGCCCGGGGAGCAACCCCGGGCGTCAAAGTCTCGAATCACTGGATGACGTGTGAACAACCCGTAACGCTGGCGCCTCAGTTGCGCAGCGGCTTGCCCTTCTCGAGCATGTGCATCATGCGGTCCTGGGTCTTCGCCTCGCCGATCAGGCTCAGGAAGGACTCCTGCTCCAGCTCCAGCAGGCGCTCCTCGGTGAGGAGCACGGAGGGGCTGGTGTCGCCGCCGGTGAGGACGCGCGCCAGCTTCTGGGCGATCTTCCGGTCGTGGGCGGAGACCTGCCCGTTGAGCTCCATGTCGTAGAGCATCATGTCGATGGTGGCGAAGCCGCTGGGCCCGGGCAGGCGGAAGCGGGAGGGCCGGGGCGGGCGGAAGCCGGCGTTGGCCAGGCCGAGCACCCGCTGCTTGGCGTCCGACAGCAGGAAGTCGCGGTTGGCGCTGATGCCATCCGCCTGCGACAGGAAGCCCATCTCGCGGGCCTCCTCGGCGCTGGTGGCCACCTTCGCGGTGCCGATCGACAGGAACACCTTCTTGATGAAGGGGAACGCGTCGAAGTCCTTGTCGGCCGAGTACGGGCCGTACACGTTGCGCAGCAGCTGCATGGTGCCGCCGCCGCCGGGGATGAGGCCCACGCCCACCTCGACGAGGCCCATGTACAGCTCGGCCGAGGCCTGGACGGCGTTGCCGCCCATGGTGACCTCGGCGCCGCCGCCGAGGGTGAGGTTGAAGGGCGCGGTCACCACGGGCACGGGGCTGTAGCGCATGCGCTGGTTGGCGGCCTGGAAGGCGCCGGCCATCTTGCGGATGGCCTCGAACTCCTCGCTCTTGGCGGCCATGAGCATGGCCATGATGTTGGCGCCCGCGGAGAAGTTGCCCCCATCGTTGCCGATGACCAAGCCGCGGAAGTTCTTCTCCGTCTCGTCCAGGGCCGTGTTCATCATCGAGATGATGTCATCGTCGATGGAGTTCATCTTCGAGTGGAACTCCAGCAGCGTCACGCCATCACCCATGTCCCACAGGGAGGCGGAGTCATTGCCGGCGATCCTCTTGTTGCCGCGCTTGAGGTACTCCACGCGCGAGGTGCGGGCGTTCTCCGGGACCACCTTCACGGACTTGGAGGGGATGTCCCAGTAGGTGTCCTTGCCGTTCTCCACGCCGTAGAAGGAGGTGCGGCCGGAGGCGAGCATCTGCTCCACCCAGGCGGCGGGCTTGAGGCCCAGCTCCTTCATGCGCTCCAGACCCTTCTTCACGCCGTAGGCATCCCACGTCTCGAAGGGCCCGATGTCCCAGCCGAAGCCCCAGCGCATGGCGCGGTCGACGTTCACCACGTCATCGCCGATCTCCGGGATGCGCCGGCTGGAGTAGGCCAGCACGTCCAGGGTGATCCGCTCGGCGAACTTCGCGGCCTTGTCCTGGCCGTTCAGGACGGTGGCGACGCGCTCGCGCACGTTCTCCACGTCCTTGGCGGCGCCGAGGGACTCGTAGCGCACCTTGGCCTGGGGCCGGTACTCGAGCGTCTTGAGATCCAGCGCGAGGATGTCCTTGCCGCCGCTGCTCTTGTCCTTCTTGTAGAAGCCGCCGCCGCTCTTGTCGCCGAGCATGCCCTTGGCGACCATCTTCTGGAGGAACTCGGGGGCGGCGAAGACCTCACGCTCCTCGTCCTGGGTGAGCGTGTCGTAGCAGTTCTTGGCCACGTGGGAGAAGGTGTCCAGACCGACGATGTCGGCGGTGCGGAACACGGCGGACTTGGGGCGGCCCATGGCGGGGCCGAAGATCTTGTCCACCTCCTCGATGGACAGCTCCGCCTTCTGCATCTCCGAGATGGTGCGCATCATCCCGTAGGTGCCGATGCGGTTGGCGATGAAGTTGGTGGTGTCCTTGCCGTAGACGATGCCCTTGCCGAGCACCTCCTCGCCAAAGCGGTGGACGGCCTTCACCACGTCGGGGCTCGTCTCCGGGCCCGCCACCAGCTCCAGCAGCTTCATGTAACGGACGGGGTTGAAGAAGTGGGTGACGAGGAAGTTCTTGCGGAACTCGGCGCCCCGGCCCTGGAGCATGCCCTGGATGGAGAGGCCGGAGGTGTTGGAGCTGACGATGGCGTCCTTGCGGGCGTGCTGCTCCACCTTGGCGAAGGTGGCCTGCTTGACGGCCAGGTCCTCCTTGACCACCTCGATGACCCAGTCGCACTCGGCGATGCGGGCCATGTCGTCGTCGAAGTTGCCCACCTCGATGAAGGAGAGCACCTGCTCGGACACGATGGGGCTGGGCTTCTGCTTGCGCAGGTTGGCCACGGCCCCGGCGGCGAACTTGTTACGGAAGGCCTTGGAGGCCGTGTCCTCGCCGGGCCCGGCCTTGGGGGGCACGATGTCCAGCAGAAGCGCGCGCACGCCCGAGTTGGCCAGGTGCGCGGCGATGCCGCTGCCCATCACGCCCGCGCCCAGAACTGCCACTTTGCGGATCCGCGTCGTCATCGAAAGAGGCTCCCGATTTGAAAAAGGATGGCAGGAGACATTGCGCCGGTTGACTCAAAAGTCAACCGACTCTTGGGCCCCCGGTGTCGGCCGGTGGGGGGTAAGGTATTTGCCCTCATGGCCCGACTCGATCCCCACTCGTACAACGATGACACGCAGCCCGAGACCGAGACCCTCACCTGGAAGGCGCGCGTGGACTTTCGAACGCGCCGCCTGCACGCGGAGGCGACGCTCACCCTGAAGGAGGCCTCCGCGGGCCCCCTGGACCTGGACACGCGGGAGCTGGAGGTTCGCTCGGTGGTGGACGCCGAGGGCAAGCCCCTGCCCTTCCTGGTGTCGCCGCCCGAGCCCATCCTGGGCAGCCGCCTGAGGGTGGAGCTGCGCCCGGGGACGAAGCAGCTGACGATCCGCTACCGGACGTCGCCCCAGGCGAGCGCGCTGCAGTGGCTGACGCCGGCGCAGACGGCGGGAGGGCAGTACCCGTACCTGTTCAGCCAGTGCCAGGCGATCCACGCACGCTCGGTGGTGCCGCTTCAGGACACGCCGCGAATCCGCATCGGGTACCGGGCGGAGCTCACGGTGCCCAAGGAGCTGAAGGCGGTGATGGCGGCGGGCTTCACGGGCCGGGAGGAGCACGGGGTGGAGGCGGTGGAGCGCTACGAGATGCCACAGCCGATTCCCCCGTACCTGCTGGCCTTCGCGGTGGGCAGGCTGGCGGCCAAGGAGCTGGGGCCGCGCTCGAGGGTCTGGGCCGAGCCCGAGATGTTGGAGGAGGCGGCGGAGGAGTTCGAGGACGTGGACGCGATGCTGCGGGCGGCGGAGGAGCTCTTCGGGCCGTATGACTGGGAGCGGTTCGACCTGCTGACGATGCCGCCGTCGTTCCCGTACGGGGGAATGGAGAACCCGCGCCTGACCTTCCTGACGCCGACGCTGCTGGCGGGGGACAAGAGCCTGGTGAGCGTGGTGGCGCACGAGCTGGCGCACTCGTGGACGGGCAACCTGGTGACGAACGCGTCGGCGGAGCACTTCTGGCTGAACGAGGGCTTCACGGTGTTCGCCGAGCGTCGCATCATCGAGGCGCTGTACGGGGCGGACGTGGCGCAGCTGCACTCGGCGCTGGGCCGGAGGGCGCTGGAGGAGGCCGTGCACCACTTCCGGGCGCATCCGCAGCTCACGGCGCTGCGCACGCACCTCAACGGGGTGGATCCGGACGAGGCGTTCTCCCAGGTGCCATACGAGAAGGGCTACCTCTTCCTGAGGGCGCTGGAGGACGCGGTGGGCCGGTCGGCCTTCGACGGCTTCCTGAGGCGCTACCTGGAGGCGCACCGCTTCCAGGCGCTCACGACGGAGCAGTTCACGGCGTTCGTGGAGAAACACCTGCCGGGAGCGCTGGCGAAGGTGGACGCGGAGGCGTACCTGAGCAAGCCGGGAATCCCGGCGGGGGCGCCGGTGCCGCGCTCGGAGCGGCTGGAGCGCATGGGGCAGACGAAGGGCAAGGTGCCGTCGACCGAGGAGGTGAAGGACTGGACCCCGGCCGAGTGGCAGCTCTTCATCGAGTGGCTGCCGGCGGGAACGTCGAAGGACGTATTCCGGCAGTTGGACGAGCGCTTCCAGCTGACGAAGAGCCAGAACTCGGAGGTGCTGGTGTCGTGGCTGGCGGCGGCGCTCAAGGCGGGCTGGGAGCCGGCGTTGGGCCGCACAGAGGCCTTCCTCGGCGAGGTGGGACGGATGAAGTACCTCAAGCCGCTCTACGGAGCGCTGGTGACAACCCCCGAGGGCAAGGGCATCGCGCGCGGCCTCTTCAAGCGCTACGGCGAGCGCTACCACCCCATCGCGCAGGCGGCCGTCGAGTCCATTCTCAATCGCGCGTAGCCGGGTCTGGGTTTCATAGGGGCGGCGGGTTCGCTTTTCCCGCCGCCTCCAAGGCCTGACGTCTCTCGGCACAGGCATCAACCACCTGACACAGGGGGCGGTGAGAATCAACGTAGTGTCGCGCCATGCCAAACCGAGCGAAAGCCAGGGGTTCATGAACGTTGCTACTCTCGCTGGCCCTCATCCCCCTCTGGACCGAGGTGATGCCGTGAGCAGTTCAGGGCAACTCGAGCGAAGACGTGCACTCCCGCCGTGGCACCTGCTCGCCGTCATGCTGCCACTCCTCGCGGGATGCAGCATCAACCACTATCAACCACTCCATTTCCAGTTCGTCACGGTGGTGCAGAAAACTGACCCAGACTCGGGCGGCTGGCGTGCTGCATGCCTGCTCGTCCCCATCGTCAACACGTCCTCCTGGGAGACTTTCTTCTGCAAGTTTGGTGTCGGAATGCCCCTGGAGACCCAAACGGATGGTCCCATTTCCACGGCCCTTGCGCAGCGTATCGCCGCCAATTGCGCCAACGAGGCCGGAAGAATCGTGCTCGAATTCCCCAACTCCCCGAGTCCTGGCCTCGTCTGCCAGGAGTTCAAGAGCACTTTTCACACGATTCTGAATCGCGCCGTACTCGGCTCCCGAGTCACCACCTTGTGCGACAAGGAAACAACGCCCCATGTCATTGAATTCTAGTCCCATTCCACTCTCGGCGGAGTCTTTGCTTGCCCTCGTTCGCAACTACTACCGTGCGGACAAGGACTTCGATTTCAGACCCGAGAACAGCCCCGAGGCAGAGCTCTTCCTCACACGATGGGTCCAAGAGCGCAAGAAGATGGACCAGTGGGACGCATTCGTGGACGCGCTCCGAGCAGAGCTGCCGGGGCTCAAGGTCGGGAACTTCACGTCCACATGTGATGCGTCTTTTCGTTGTGCCGTGTACCCGAAAGTGCAGAAGCCACCGCAGCCGGTTATCTGGTGCGTCGTCGGTTGCGTCAGCATCCTGGCACCTGTCTACGCCATCTATGGCTTGCAACTCGGCTATAGAGGCAAGCAGCGAATCGAGGAGCGTGTCTTCCTGGATTCACTTCCGCCCGAGATGCAGGCCCCCGCCGAGGTCGTCGCCAGGAAGCTCGAGAGGACGTTCGCGGTAACCGCCCTTCCTCGCGAGCTCGCCCGAACTCCCGTCCCGCTCATCGTCGAGCCAAAGGAGCCACCCCACACCACCCTCTTCGATGCGCTCTTCATCAGTCGACCCGAAAGCGTGCCCATCTAGGAAGCGCCCAGGTTCGAGTTTCGCAGTTTTTGGCGGAGAGGTGGATCGAGTGGCGGATGAGCTGGTGGCGTGTCAGGGTCGTAGCGTTCCGCGGAGGACAGGACGGTGCCGTCCTGACCGGTTCCGCCCGTGACCAGGACCTTGCCGTTCTTCAGCAGGGTCATGGTGTGGCCCAAGCGGGCCGTCCAGAGAGCGCCGGTCGAGGACCACTGGTTCGGGGAAGGCTCACACCAGTCGGTGATGCCCTGTGCGGCGCCACTGTCGACCCAGGGGGCTGGCTCAGGTGTGGTGACAAGGGCGCAGGAGCGGAACTCGGGCCGGTGGGCTCGCACCAGGGAGGGGGCAGGCAGGGGCACTTCTCAACGCCTGTGGAGCAGGCTGGCACGTCGTGTCGCCTTGGAAACCGAGGGTCGAGACACCACGGTGCGGCGGAGGCATCTGGGGATTGGCGGTGCACTCAGGGGGCCGGCTCGGGCCCTTTGGACTGCACCCGATGGGTCCAGCGGGACCATTTAGGATTGATTCAAGATGCGACGGCAGTGGATGTTGCCGCTGCGCGTCTTGCTGAGCCATGCTTGACGACAAATGACGCCGAACCGCAAGTGGCGCCAGGAAGTGCGTGCACAAAAGAAATCCATGATCGATGGGCGGCATTTGACAGCGCATTGGTGACGCTAGCCTGGAAGATCGGGGCAATGCCGATGAAAGAGACAACCTACAATCACTGGCACGAATTCAGATTGTATTATTTTGGAGGTCAGTTGCCAGATGGTGGGACACTCATCAGCAACAACGCTCTCCAACTTCGGGATGCTCTCTTTGGGCGAGATGCTGCGGGAAAAGAAGTGACTCAGGGGCTGCAATCCTGCGTTGGGAAGGCGTACTTCGATGCGAACTGCGTTGCGGCTGCTACGTTTGCCCAGTCAGCATCTGTCCGCCTTCGAGAGGCATTCAAACCATTCCTCTGCATGCTTCTTGGAGAAGCCAAGTTGCATCGGATCCGGGTAGCGAAACTGCAGTCGGACAAATTGAGCCAGGACGCTCTTGCCAGTTACACGCGACAGGCATCCGCTTGTTCGAAGGTAACCGTTCACCGACTCAGGCAGCGAGCGCGAGCTGAGGTACGGGCACGGTGGGGAGGAGCGAAGGCCCGCGCAAGCCGCGGCGGTGCGCGGCGAGGGTATCGGTAAGGAATGAGAGTACGTCAC